>CAZMQH010000060.1:0-11296 GCA_964568245.1 uncultured Methylomarinum sp. | reverse complement strand
ATTTGTTTTCCTCGTTGCATTAGTCGAGGTATCGGGGGCATTATTCCTGCTTTTAGGTTTTGGTGTTCGCTTAATCTCCATTCCCTTGATGATCACCATGTTAGTTGCGGGTATTACCGTTCACCTTAAAAATGGTTGGCTAGCGATTGCTGGAAGTAGTGGCATATTTGCTTCAGAGCGAACAATAGGCGCAGTCGACCGCTTAGATACCGCAAAAGACCTTTTGAGAAACTATGGTAATTATGATTGGTTAACCGAAAATGGTAGTTTTGTCGTGCTTAATAACGGTGTGGAATTTGCTGTGACTTATTTTATTATGCTTCTGGTTTTATTTTTTATCGGTGCTGGCAACTATGTCAGCGTTGATTATTGGTTAAAGCGTAAATTTATGGATTAGCATTCTGAAATATTAAAATAAGCCTATGCAATCATCTCGGTAGATACTTCGCGCGGTCACGGATGCGGATTTTATAGCGAGTTGATTTTTATCGATAGCAAGGCGCTGAAATGGGCGCATAGCTGGCTACGCAACCATTTTAGCAACGTAGCCTATCGGCAAAAAGCAACCGATAGAAAACCGCATCCGTGACCGCGCGAAGTATAGTTAGTTAATCAGCCTGTTTTTCCTAAAAACAATCATCATCGATAAACTTCTTGCCAACATAAACATCGCCATAGCCAACCACAACCCAGTGTTCCCTAACTGCTGTGAATAATACCAAACGGGTAAAAACACACAGAACAAAGAAAATAACATGGTATTTCTCATCTGCCTGCTTAACATCGCCCCAATAAACACACCATCTAGCAAATAACAGATAAATGACACCATCGGCATTATCATTAACCAGGGAAGATAAAGTAAAGCTTGCTCTCTAACTTGTTGTAAACTGGTCAACGCATTAATGATTGCCTGACCAAGATAAAAATAAACAACTGAAAATAAAACAGCAATAACCGCCGACCAAATACCTGCCGTTAAAATCACTTGTTTAAGCATTATCTTATCTTTTGCACCCACCGCTTTTCCTACCAGCGCTTCTGCCGCATGAGCAAAACCATCTAAGGCATAAGCCATAAAAGCCTGAAAGTTAAGTAACACCGTATTGGCTGCTAAAACTACGGCACCCATTTTTGCTGCTTGTGTCGTAAAAAAAGCAAAGGCAAAAATCAGGCACCATGTACGTACAAAAACATGGCTATTGATTAGCATCATCGCTTTAATTTTTTGTATATTCACTAAATCAGCCCATAACCAAGCTTTAGCATTTTTACGCGCCATTCTAAGTGCAATAACCAGCCCTAGCATTAAGCCTAAATATTCAGCAATAACAGTGGCTAATGCTACGCCTTCCACTTGCATATTTAAATGATAAACAAACAGTAAATCCAGAGCAATATTAATACCATTACTGATCACAACAATAAATAAAGGCACTTTTACATTTTGCTGACCTAAAAACCATCCCATCAAAACATAGCTACCAAGCGTTGCCGGCGCACTTAACAATCTAATTTCAAAGTATTGCAAAGCAAATTGTTCAATGATTACATCACTCTGTAACAGCTTAAAACTAACGGTGGCAATCAATGGCTGAGCCAGCATTAGCATGCCTGAAATAATCATTGCCAACATCAGGCCTCGCCCTAATACTGCATTAATTTCTCGCTTATTATCGTCACCAAAAGCATAGGCTGTTAACCCTGTGGTACCCATGCGTAAAAAACCAAAGCCCCAAAAAATAAAGCTAAAAATCAGCCCTCCTAAAGCCACAGCAGCCAAAAATAACTCGGAATCTAAATGCCCAAGCACAGCCGTATCAACCAACCCTAGTAATGGCGTGGAAATATTGCTTAAGATCATAGGTAGCGCCAAACTTAAAACCAGACGATGATTTAATTGTTTATTTATCAAGACAAGGTTGTATTTATAAGGGAAAATGGTAATAGTTTAAAATATTCCAAGGGATTTATGTATAAATATGAAGGCTTGATTGTTCATCAAACGTATGATGAACATGGAACCATAGAAGTTATTGATACTAAGGGGGAAAGAGCCTTACATTTCGGCTCACACTCACGTCAAAGTTCCATGATGATAGAATATCCCAATCACTTAAATTCCTTCTATGCTCAAGCCATGATGGGCCTGTTACTCTTTAATGACTCGCCTAAAGATATTTTAATGATTGGTTTAGGCGGCGGCACGATTACTAAGTTTATGCTGCATCAATTTAGCGACTGCAAAATTAAAGTCATTGAATTTCGTAGCCGTGTTTTAAAAGTCGCTCGCAGTCATTTTCAACTTCCCCTTGACCCCCGCTTAAAAGTAAAAATTGGTTGCGGTGGAGAATATGTATATAAACAAAGCCAAACAACCGAAGCAAAACATGACTTGATGGTGATTGATGCTTTTGACCACCAAGGTATGGCTCTTGAAGTCAGTAGTGAACAGTTTTTTGATAATTGCAAAACGCTATTAAAAGATAATGGTCTATTAGCGATTAACTTATGGGGAACTAACAAAGCCTTATTTGAAGAAGTCACCTTGAATATGGGGAGAGTATTTGATTGGCGAATCCTTTTTTTACCCGTGCGTAGACGAGGTAATATTATTGGCTTTGCATTTAGAGAAAATGCCCCCAAATACTCTATGAAAGAATTAAGAGAAAAAGCAAATCAGTTGGAAGCACAGTACCAGATCGACTTTCCTCGATTTGTAAAAGATTTCAAACGTAATAACACCACCGTTTTAGACAAAGTAATTAAAAAATGACCCAAACAGCACCCTATCTTTTCGGCTATAAAAAATTCTGGGCTCAACGCTTTGGCACCGCTCACGAGCTTCCCATGAGCATGGATGAAATGGATCAGCTTGGCTGGGATTCTTGCGACGTTATTTTAGTCACGGGGGATGCGTATGTAGATCACCCCAGCTTTGGTATGGCCGTTATTGGACGTACTTTAGAAGCGCAAGGATTCAGAGTCGGTATTATTTCTCAACCCGATTGGAAAAGCGCAGAAGACTTTAAAATATTAGGTCGTCCGAACCTATTTTTTGGTGTCACAGGCGGTAACATGGATTCTATGGTGAATCGTTACACCTCTGATAAAAAAATACGCTCTAATGATGCTTATACTGCAGATGGTGCAGGTGGAAAACGTCCTGACCGTGCGGTGAATGTTTATTCACATCGTTGCCGTGAAGCTTATAAAAATGTACCGCTAATTATTGGCGGTATTGAAGCCAGTTTACGCCGTATTGCCCATTATGATTATTGGTCAGATAAAGTCCGAAAATCGGTATTAATGGATTCTAAAGCTGATTTATTGGTTTATGGTAATGCCGAAAGACAAATTGTAGAAATTGCTCATCGCCTTGCAAATGGTGAAGTAGTCACTGATTTAAAAGGCATTCGCGGCACAGTCCACTATGTTAAACAAATTCCTAGCAGCTGGACTGAAAAAGACTCAACTTCTGTCGATAAACCTGGGGTTATTAATCCCCCAACTAATCCCTATCAGGAAGAACCTGATTGTGATAAAAAACCAGCAACAGCAAGTGATGAAAAAGTGGTTCAGTTTACCCGCATCATCCCTAATAAACAGCGCTCACAAACCGTTATTCGCCTACCTGATTACGAAGATGTAAAGGATGATCCAATACTTTATGCCCATGCATCTAGAGTAATGCATGGTGAAACTAACCCAGGTAATGCCAGACCCTTAATTCAGCGCCACGGATCACGTCAAATATGGATGAATCCCCCGCCCATTCCATTAACAACTCAAGAAATGGATGGAGTGTTTGACCAGCCTTTTTCTCGTGTGCCTCATTCACAATATGGCAAAGCGAATATCCCTGCCTTTGAAATGATTCAACACTCGGTCAATATTATGCGTGGCTGTTTTGGGGGCTGTACTTTTTGTTCTATTACTGAACATGAAGGCAGAATCATTCAAAGTCGCTCCGAAGATTCAATCATTAGAGAAATTGAAGCCATCAGAGATACCTCGCCTGCTTTTACAGGGCATATTTCTGACTTGGGCGGCCCCACGGCCAATATGTATCGCCTAGCTTGTAAAGATAAAAAAATTGAAGAATCTTGTCGAAAACCTTCTTGTGTATTCCCAGGAATTTGTCATAACCTTGATACCGATCACAGCTCCTTAATTAAACTTTATAAACGCGCAAGAGGCATACGAGGCATTAAAAAGATTTTTATTGCCTCAGGTTTACGCTATGATTTGGCAGTTGAATCACCTGAATATGTTAAAGAATTAGTCACACATCATGTCGGTGGTTATTTAAAAATAGCACCCGAACACACAGAAGATGGGCCTTTATCAAAAATGATGAAGCCAGGTATGGGAAGCTATGATCGCTTCAAAAAAATGTTTGAGAAATTCTCAAAAGAAGCGGGAAAAGAACAATACTTAATCCCCTACTTTATTGCCGCACACCCAGGCACCAAAGATATTGATATGCTTAATTTAGCCATTTGGTTAAAAAGCAATGGTTTTAGAGCCGATCAAGTACAAGCTTATCTGCCCTCTCCTATGTCTATATCCACAGCCATGTATCACTCGGGAAAAGATACTTTACAGAAAGTCAGTCGTAAAGCCGATGATATGCCTGTTCCTAAAAGTATTAAACAGCGTCGCCTGCATAAAGCTTTTTTACGTTATCACGACCCTAAGAACTGGCCACTATTACGTGAAGCACTTAAAAACATGGGCAGAGCTGATTTAATCGGTAATGGGAAAAAGCATTTAATCCCTTCTTTTCAACCGAAAGGGGCTTTTGAATCAAGAACAGATAAAAATAAGAGATTTAAAACTAAACATACCATGTTTAATAAGCAAAATTCCCCTAAAAAGTGATCTACTTCGCGCGGTCACGGATGCGAATTTTATAGCGTGTTGATTTTTATCGATAGCAAGGCGCTGAAAGGGATCATGTGGATGCAATTTCCAAGCGTAACAAACAGATAATTGAAAATTGCAATGCCTGTCACCATTTTTTTAAACAACAGAAAATTCAACAATCTTTTATGCCAAATTGAATCGCGTTGTTTTTTGCATTGACTTCATTAATATTACCGCCAGCTAATGCTTCGGAAGAAGATTTACAGAAAACAGTTAAGGATTTACACTCTCAAGTAGAAATGTTAACCGCACGCTTACTAAGGAACTTACAAGCAATGAATATACCCACCTTGCTTGTCTTTTTGCTCCTGCTTGAATTCTCTCAATCGTTGCATAGAATAACTATGCGCCTCTTGAGATAATCCAAGCAGAAACAAAAATCCTACGCAATATGGGTATATTCATTACTTGCAAGTCCCTAAAACTAGAACAAAGATTAAATCACAATGCGGACACAGCCCCAAGCAATCAAAGCCTGATACATCTATTGAAAATAAAAAGTAGCAGGGGTGATCTCAATACCTACATGGAAATGGACTTTTTTGCTTTTCAGTCACTCGGAAATGAGCGTGTCAGCAATTCCTATGCACCAAGATTACGCCATGCTTTTGGCAGTTTAGGCTCCTTTCTTGCAGAGCAAACATAAACCACCTTTATGAATGTAAAGGAATTACCAGAACTGAATGATTTTGGCAGGCCTGTAGGCAGAATTTTTGTCCGTCAACCGAAAATCCGCTGGACACAACCATTAGATACAGAATCTGACTTAATGTTTTTAATTGAAAGCCCAGAAACCACTCTCACTAATTACTCAAAGTAATAGTAATTCATTTGGTGGTGCCATCAGTTTAGCAGGTCGAATTAACACCCTTAAATCGAGATGACCTACGTTTTATGCTGAATTACGGTAATGTTTTAGGACGATACAGCTCATCAAATTTATTTAATGATGGCACAATCACCTCCAAAGGTGAGATTGAATTATTCAAGCAATATAGAGGACTTATCGCCTACCCCACTGGTGGGATGATAACTTTAGTCCACCTTAGCATACGGCTTTTCTTATGCTGATAATGTAGACTTTGCCCCGACAACAGTAAGCCAATGGGCTCAATCCGCCCAGTTTAATTTTTAAATGGACAGTTTTAATTTATCCTTTTAATTCAATAGACTAAAATTAAAACTAGGTAATCACACAAAAACTTAACAAAAAATCTTTACAACATTAAAAATTCTCGTATAATACATAGATCAACAGCGCTGGTGTAGCTCAGTTGGTAGAGCAGTTGATTTGTAATCAACCGGTCGCGGGTTCGAGTCCCATCACCAGCTCCATATTCCGGAACCCCGTTATTAAACTAATAACGGGGTCTTCCATCTTACTGTTAGCAAAAGATAGCTGTAATATCAAATTCATTTAAAATCTTTAAACGTATCTGTTCAAAAAAAAACACTTTAAAAATAGCTTTTTTTAATAAAATAAGCTATCTTTCCAGTCGTCTGGAAGAAGTCTTGCGGTTAACAAGACCTTGTGAATCTGGGCTTTCAGCTCAGGTTCACATTCCAATATTTTGAATTGTATCATGTTTTTTTTAAACCACTCAAGTATAATTATTTTTACATCCGCTTTTATGAAGTAAAAAAATGGAAAATAAAAATGATATCACTCTCGCTTTTCTCTTAGAGTCCTACTTTAAATATCATACACTTAGACCTTCATCCATAAAAAATTATCGCAACTGCTTGGATCGTTTTAGCCGAGAAACAGAAATAACCTTACTATCATAAATATCCGAAGATCGGCTTGTTTTTTGGAAAAATGAAGTCCTTAAGCGAGCAAGCGCTATAACATGGAATAATTACCACACACACTTAAGAGCCATCCTAAACTTTGCCGTTAGAAGATCGTGGGTGAATGAAAACCTTATTCTCAAAATACCTAAAGCCAGAAAACCTAAACTAAAAAAGAAAACGATAGAGCTGAAAGCATTGGAAAAAATATTTCATACGCTAGATGAATATGAAGATAGAATAGAGCCAAAGTGGTTCTGGGATGCTGTCATTAAAGTACTTTTTTATACTGGAATGAGAAAAAACCAACTGCTTTTCCTTAAGTGGAAGGATGTAAACTTTAAAAAAAATGAAATATTCCTATCCTTAGAGGGTAGTAAAACACATAGGGAGTGGACTATTCCGCTACCAAAAGGATGTGTTAAGGAACTACTTTATCTGAAGCAACAAACTGAACGCACTCTTGGCCCAGTTAATATCTCTGATCACCCGGCTTTTAGACTCCAACTCTTTAACGAGAGATTTTCAGGTTATGGTTTGACTTCATCCCAAATTGAAGGTTTTTTTAAGAAGATATCCAGACTTGCTGGGGAAAAAATAAGTAGCCACAGACTAAGGCACACAATGGCAACGCTAATAGCTCAAAGTGGCGAGAACCCAGACCTTAAATCTTTACAATTTATCTTAGGTCATACAGATATTAGAATGACAATGGAATACGTTGAACCCAATATGAAACACCTAACCAAAGTTATAGACCAGATTTCACTCAACTTTTAAAAGATGAGGGTTACTGCTAGGCATTGAATTCAACCCAAAAACTTTAGAGGTATCTTTAAAAAGTATTGCATTAACTGTTGTTTTTTTACTTTGCCCTTTCACTTGGTATTTCACTACATTTAGCCCTTTTCCATCCCTTTCATGCCAGTTTTTCTTTAGCACTTTCTGCTGAACGACTGCCCACTTAATATTTTTGTTACTTTTTTCTTTAGAAAAATCCTGAAAAATCCCCGGTGTAATCAATATCACACCTTCATCAACCCGATGAATTCTTGCTTTAGCATGGTTGGTTTTTAAGCGCCCCGTCTTAATTCCATCTTGAATCCAGTTAAAAAACAGATTAACTAGATCTTGATGGTTATCATTATTGTTAGTTGACACTGGTATTGTAGCAATGAGAGTAGGCAAATCATTATTTTGTTTTTCTTTAGTAGAGAGGATGTTTTTTTCTTCTTCTTTACCTTCATCATAACCGTCATCCTCCTGACCAAGAACTGAGGGTAAAAAAGCCAGAAGATCATCCTCAGAATTTGAAATATCCTGCTCCAATGGCTCCAATATTTTATAAGATACTTTTTTTAGAGCACCTTCTTGTACTTCAACGATATCATCACTATTATTTACAATACTCGGCAACATGAACTCATCAACAGTATCATTTTGTTTTGGAGTTACCTCCTTATTAGCTGTGCTTTTTTTCTCTTCCTTACCCTCATCTACAGTGATACGCCCCTCAAAATCACTGGGTCTTTGTGCTGTATTAGTCCATATCTTTTTTGCATCAACTTTAATTAATGTCAGCTTATTGCTCCAGCCATCTCCTTCAATGAGCGATGGCCAGATAGCCTTACCCCCAAAGGGAATGATGACAGCGTGCTCCTGCAATACGTCAAACAAGCGCCCATTTTTACTAGGAACTCCAGAATGACCTTCCTGAGTCAATTGGTCGCGTATCGCATCAACTGTCCGCTTGCTCTCCAGCCAGCAGTCATCACCAATCACCCACCCAGCCGCCCCATTTCTATTTAAAGGTAGTTCGCCCTCCATGAGCAAGTGCCGTAAAGCGGTTAGCATTTTTTCATGTAAAGGTTTGGTTTTAACTGTAGCCATTCGACTGTTATCCGCCCCTAAATTAGATGCAACTGATTTCCCATCTGCCAAGCTGACTATCTCACCTATAGATGAAGCATTATCCATATCGCCTGAAAGACAGGCCACCCATCTTGATAGTATCGGTAGGTCGCTTCCTATCCATTTCATCCCCTGGGCAGAAATGATTCGATTAATTAGCAAAGGGGTTGCTTTTTCATGCAGTCTATATTGCCTATCGCGTACAAACTCCGAGGTATACCATACACCTTGCTCATCTATAAAATTTCCCCAAGGCTCCCAAAGCTGCTGTTGATGCTCCTTATCATATATTGTTAGCTGTTGATCAACAGCTACTTTAGCTAAATCATGACAAAGTGCGGCAATAAAGACAGCATATGTCCAGAGATCTTGTTTTTTGGAAATATCCTCTGCCCCTCCTTCATCAGATAATAAATAGGATCGGCGAATCTTTAAAGCCATCACGCAAACTTCAAGTGCATGTGTCAGCATACCGCCTGGGCATGCATGATGATGAACTTCCGAGGCTGGGAGTTGCTGAACAAATCGGGCGTAGTTTTTAATGGCTGATAAATAAAAGAGGTCAAAATTAACACCAGACAATCCTGCTAACTCATTAATCTGAGTGATACGCCCAGTATGCTGCCTAAGCAATTGGTCAACTGATTTTACAGACATCACACCTGGGATATTGGGTGGAGATAAAGACAACCTATCTTCCTGTATTGCTTTTTTTGACTTAAACCATCCTATTAACATACTTAGACTGCTATAGAAGATAAAATAGATTTATTGATAATGGCATTCTGAAACTTAGACTCCATACTGCCATTGAGCTGCAATTTAATGGCTGCCACTTCGCGGGGGCGAATATACTTCAATACAGAAGGGTCAATTTTTAATTTACGACAAGCCATATCCCAGTAGCTAGAGTGCAGACCTAATAATATAGTTGTTCCGCAATTGGTCAAAAAATCTTCAGAAAAGTGGGTAGGAGACTGGGAGGCGCACCATAACCCTAAGCCAAACTTTCGCCCTTCTTTGGCAATAATATTTACTATATTATTGCCGTCTTCAGTGATAAATTTATGAGCTTCATCAAGAAAGACTACATGCTGTATATCTTTCTTAACCCCTGAATCTCTGCATTGTCGAAAGATATTTTCCAGCCTCATGCTGACAAACATAATCTGCTCATCGTCACTCAAATATTTTATTTGATGGCAACGCCCGTTAACGTCACCAAAAGGCGGAGGGTTTGGTCGAAAAATACCCGCAGCATTGAGAATATTTAACCGTTCCAACACACTTTGCAAGACATCTTTACTATTATATTTCATGACATCGCTGATTTCACGGCCAGACTCAATATTGTCGATATAAGATTCAAATGCTACCTTTACCTTAGCTTTAGCTACCCCTAGAGCTTTCTCCGTTTTTGCAATCTCTTCATCCTGTGTGGATTTTTGGTTATTTTGTAATGCCCTGTTCAATTGAGCAGACAGTTTATTCACTTTTTCTAATGCTAGAACAGCCCTGATATCAGCTCCCAGATACAATGAAGTTAATTTACGATCAGCAAAACCAAGAAGGTCATCCATCGTTGGGTAGAATTGTTTTAACTCCTGATAATCCTGCTGTGCAATCAAGTTCTGCCTAATACTTTCTGTAATTTCTCTTTTACGCCAAGTGTTGGAATTTCTATCGTCACAGCCATTAATTCTATAGACATCACTGAGCAGGTTTCTGAGTGCAGTTTCCTGTTTCGACCCTAATTTTCTATTAGTGGCATTGACCATGCCAATAATTTCATTCACCCGTCTTCGCACCCCACCAGAATGTGGATCAGGATTTATGGTCAGTAGATTGTAGCCCAATTGAGTAGATTCTGAATATAATGCTGATACAGCACCAGGCTGCTCCAGCTCATTATGCACATCAAAAATATCGACCTCTAAATTTTGTTGTATTGCACTTGCCAACAAGCGCTGCGCTTGATAACTTTTTCCTGTCCCCGACATGCCTGTTAGTAGTAGATGACCATTAATAAGCTCTTGTGTATTGATCACTACATGTTGTTGTGTCTTTTTTTGCTTGTACAGATACTCATTTATCCCAAAAAAATGCTTCAAAATCTAATTCCTATTAGTGTCAAGATCATTTTTATATCCAGATATGGGGTGTTTTTAGATCGAAAATACACCCCGCTATCCACTTAATATATTTCTATATAAGCGTCATAGATGTAAGAGGGTATTCAATTTACCACCTAGAGTAAATAATAAACCCTTAATGACTTTGTGCAGGTTTATTGCAAGGAGCAGCTTTGATAAAATAGAAGATATTAAAAATTAATATTGAATAATCATTTGGTATCCTTTTTTTAGCTTGGTTTTTAACACATCAAGCCCAGCCTCACAGGCCTGGGCTTCGGTATCAAACCAACTTTTTCTAATTGTACCTGGAGACCCTACCCTCCCCCACTCTCTGACCAGAGACCATTCGCCTAATAAAGCAGGTGTGACATACATTTGATAAAAACGGTACATATTTTTATCATCATCCTTTCTTGTCAAGTAAACATGTATCACTTGCCTATCTCTTGATCAATATCAATTAGTTTATTTATTGGCTGGCTTTATCTTTTCATACACTGATAGCTGGCCTTCCAGTTTAGCTGTCCTTT
>CAZMQH010000059.1:6418-11332 GCA_964568245.1 uncultured Methylomarinum sp. | reverse complement strand
AAGGAGAAATAAAAATCCTACGAGATCTAGGTACATTATTTATTACTGACTCCCCAGAGCTTCCTTAAGGTTTTACATTAAACTGAAATAACGCCTTTAATGTGTTCATGTGCCTGATAGTCTACTATTTCAAAATCTTCATATTGATAATTAAATATCGACTCTGGTTTTCTTTTAATTTTTAACACTGGCAAAGTATACGGCTGGCGAGTAAGTTGTAATTGCGCTTGTTGCTGGTGATTTAGGTATAAGTGTACATCGCCACCTGTCCAAATAAAATCACCAACCTCTAAATTAGCCTGCTGAGCTATCATATGGGTTAATAAAGCATAACTCGCTATATTGAATGGCAAACCTAAAAACGCATCACAGCTGCGCTGGTAGAGCTGGCAAGAGAGCTTTCCATCCGCCACATAGAACTGAAAAAAGGCATGGCAGGCGGGTAAAGCCATTTTATTGTTCTTTACATTCTGTTGTGGACTAATCGATTCATCTGGCAAATCAGCTACATTCCATGCCGATACAATGATTCTTCTACTATTAGGCGTTTCTTTCAGTTGTTTAATGACTGTGGCAATCTGGTCAATTGATCCACCTTCTGCTGTGGGCCATGATCTCCATTGGTGTCCATAGACAGGCCCAAGCTCCCCTTCTTCATCAGCCCATGCATCCCATATTTTTACCCCATGCTGTTTTAAGTAGGCGGTATTGGTATCACCTTTTAAAAACCAAAGTAATTCATGGATGATTGATTTTAAGTGTACTTTCTTGGTTGTCACTAAAGGAAAGCCTTGTTGTAAATCAAAGCGCATTTGGTGGCCAAAAAATGACAGGGTTCCACTGCCTGTTCTATCCCCTTTTTGAACACCTTCTTTTAATATCTTATCCAATAAATCTAAATATTGTTTCATATACTTACTTTCCTAAATATAACGAAATGACAATAATACTAAGCTATCTTTTCAATTTATAGAAAATGATGTTTTAGTTTTACTTAGGAACCTCTGATTAAGAAACCTTGATTCCACTTTGTTTCATCAAGGCTACAAAGGCTTTCCTTGAATATTTTTTATAAGAGAAATAAAAAAGGGCAGACTAAAAGCCCACCCTTTTTATTTATCTATTAACTATATCAACTTAATTAAACATCCAGGTTTGTTACATCCAGTGCATGTTTAACGATAAAGTCACGACGAGGTTCTACTACATCCCCCATCAGGGTTGTAAAGATTTCATCTGCTGCAATTAAATCTTCAATTTTAACTTGCAGTAAACGCCTGCTATTTGAATCGAGTGTTGTTTCCCATAGTTGATCTGGGTTCATTTCACCTAGTCCTTTGTAACGCTGTATATGCTGTCCTTTTTTAACTTCTCTCATCATCCATTCAAAAGCTTGTTTAAAGTTTGAGACTGGTTGAGACTTTTCTCCCATCCTCATCACAGATTGATCAGTGAATAAGCCTACTGTATCTTTGGCGTATTTAGCAATCGTTAAATAATCTTTACCTAAGAAAAAAGAAGTATGGAACACAAACGTCTTGGTAATTCCATTTAACTTTTTATTCACCACTAAATCAAAACTATCACTATCCGTGTAATTTAGTTGTACTGAATAAACCGCTTTTTTCTCGTTATCATTAACTTTCTGTTCTAGATCTTTAACCCACTGCTCAAAACTCCCTTTAGATTCCGTGATTTCTGCTGTTAAAGCCGGAACATAGGTCATTTCTTCTAAGAACATATCATCATAACGTCTGCTTAGGCGGTTAATCACTCCCATCACTTCAGCATATTCTGTCGCTAGGGTATCTAAACCTTGGCCTTGGATAACGGGTGTTGATTCATCAGTCTGTAGTTGTGCTCTATCTAACGCTAATTGAATTAAATATTCATTTAATTCTGTATCGTCTTTTACATAATGCTCCTGTTTACCTTTTTTGATTTTATACAAAGGCGGCTGGGCAATATAGATATAACCTTTTTCTATTAACTCGGGTAATTGCCTGTAGAAAAAAGTTAAGATCAAAGTACGAATATGCGAGCCATCAACATCAGCATCAGTCATGATGATAATACGGTGATAACGCAACTTTTCGATATTGTATTCTTCTTTACCTATGCCACAGCCTAAAGCAGTAATCAAGTTACCAACTTCATCAGATGAGATCATTTTATCGAAACGTGCTTTTTCTACATTAAGAATTTTCCCTTTAAGCGGTAAAATCGCTTGCGTGCGTCTGTCTCTGCCTTGTTTGGCAGAACCACCCGCTGAGTCCCCTTCCACTATGAATAATTCTGATAATGCTGGATCTTTCTCTTGGCAATCGGCTAACTTACCTGGTAAACCTGCTATATCCAAAGTTGTTTTACGACGAGTCATTTCCCTTGCTTTACGGGCTGCTTGACGCGCTCTAGCCGCATCTACAATTTTATGCGCAATATTTTTAGCTATACTTGGGTTTTCCAATAAGAATTCTTGCAGCTTCTCATTCATGGTTGATTCAACCAAGGGTTTTACTTCTGATGAAACCAATTTATCTTTTGTTTGTGATGAAAACTTAGGATCAGGCACTTTTACTGATAACACAGCGGTTAAACCTTCTCTAGCATCATCCCCTGTAGTGACTACTTTTTCTTTTTTAGCAATACCACTGGATTCAATATATTGATTGATGGTTCTGGTCAATGCTCCTCTAAAGCCCGCTAAATGACTCCCACCATCACGCTGTGGGATATTGTTGGTATAACAATAAATATTTTCTTGGTAAGAATCATTCCATTGCATGGCGACTTCAATCACAACCCCTTCTTTTTCAGCAGTAAAATGAAAGACATCTTCAAATAAAGGTGTTTTGTTTTTATTTAACTGTTGAACAAAGGCACTAATCCCCCCTTCAAACTCATAGACATCTTCTTTGCCTGTGCGCTCATCTTTTAATGAAATTCTAACACCTGAATTTAAGAAAGATAACTCTCTTAATCGTTTAGCTAATATTTCATAATGAAACTCTAGATCGGAAAAGGTTTCTTTACTCGGTAAAAAGTTAATCAGTGTTCCAGTATCATCTTCAGCTACATCAGCTACAGCTTCTAATGGAGCAACTGGCTCACCCATTCTATATTTTTGTTTATGTAACTTGCCATGCTTACGTATTTCCAAGGTCATTTCTTCTGATAAAGCATTGACCACCGAAACACCTACACCATGTAGACCACCCGATACCTTGTATGCATTATCATCAAATTTTCCACCCGCATGTAGCACCGTCATAATCACTTCGGCAGCAGAGCGTCCTTCTTCTTTATGTATATCAACGGGAATACCACGACCATCATCGGATACTGAAACTGAACCGTTTTCATGAATAACAACATCAACGCCTTTACAAAACCCCGCTAAGGCTTCATCGATTGAGTTATCGACCACCTCAAATACCATGTGATGTAAACCTGAACCATCATCGGTATCTCCAATATACATACCAGGTCTTTTTCTTACTGCATCAAGTCCTTTTAGTACTTGAATATTCGAGCTATTGTATTCTTGACTGTTATCACTCATACCTTTTCCATTTTTGTGTGTTCCACGTGGAACATGACAATTAATTTACTAAACATATACCACCATGTTCCACGTGGAACACTTTGTAATTTTGTAACTTACTTAAATCCCCAAAATTTTCGAGCTCAGTGGTAGACATAAATACCTGACAATCCAATTTTGATAAATATTCAATTAATTTAGCTTTATTAACTAGATCAAGTTCAGCTGTTAAATCATCAATCAAAACACAAACAGAATTATTTTTTTCTGTGTTCATTAATTTAACTTGAGCTAACTTTAAACAAAGCATTAATAACTTAATCTGCCCCCTAGACGCAAAGTTTTTTGCTAAGCGATTATCAATCATGACAGCCACATCACAACGATGGGGGCCGCTATGGGTAAAACCATAACGTAAATCTTTTTGTAGATCATTTTCTAAAATATCAATGAAACTGGCTGTTTCATCCCATCCAGAAAAATACTTTAATTCAATATCCTCAAAATTAAGGAAATGATCACAAATATCAAAGAAGACAGGTTCTAGCTTTTCTAAGTATTCTTTTCTATATTTGGAGACTATTGTACCGTACTGTACAAGTTCAGTATTCCAAACATTAAGTTGATTAGTTTGTCTGCTTTTTAATAAAGCATTTCGTTGCTGTAAAACCTTTTTAAACTTACGCCAAGTGACTAAAAAATCATCAGCATAATTAAACACTCCCCAATCAATAAACTCTCTTCTTAATTGGGGACCACCATCTATTAGCAAATAACTTTTAGGATGAATCAATAAAACAGGTAAAGCATAAGCTAAGTCAGACTTATTGCTGTTTTCTTTATTAACCCTAATTTCACAACCTTTGGTATTAAACTGAATACCTAAATGACAGATATATTCATTCTGTCTTAATAGCCCTGATACCACTAACTCAGTTTGTTCAAATTGAATAGCTTGTTTAATATTAGTCGCTCTAAAAGATCTAGCTCGGCCTAAAATAAAAATAGCTTCCAATAGAGAACTTTTACCACTGCCATTTTTACCCGTAATTAAGTTAATTGCAGGTGAGGGTTCAATTGTAGACTTTTGAATATTTCGTAAACAATAAATATCCAGTTTTTGTAAGCTCATGTTTATAGATCTATAAACGCATTGGCATAACGATAAATTTATAACACTGTTGTTCAGGTTCTTCTATAAAACAACTACTGGCATTACTTGCAATAGTCAGCACAGCTAATTCAGAATCTAAATGACTTACCGCATCTAGTAAATACTGTGAATTAAACGCAATCGATAAAGGTTCACCTTGGTATTCAATAATCAGTTCTTCATTTGCCTCATCATGTTCAGGGTTATGAGAACTAAG
>CAZMQH010000059.1:0-6318 GCA_964568245.1 uncultured Methylomarinum sp. | reverse complement strand
TCAATTTTTATTTCTGCTTCACTAGGTAACAATCTAATAATGTCTAAAATTTTTCGTGCGGGTACTGTAATTTCACCTGGATCTGAAAACTCAAGGTTAATTTTGGCAATTAATTGAATCTCAAGATCAGTCCCTGTTAAAACTAATTCATTTTCTGTTATCACCATCAATACATTGGAAAGAATAGGCATGGTTTGCCTTTTCTCAATCACACTAACTATTTGTTGTAAGGGTGTAAGTAATTGCTCTCTATTAATAATAAAATTCATAATATCTATTTAAACTTATTACTGTTATTAGTAAAAAAAAATCTGTGGATAAGTCTTATTTAACTTATTAAATCAAAGTCTTATATTGTTTTAAAGCTTGTTTATTAAAGCATTAATAACCTGTGGATATGTTGGTGATAAATCACCCTCTATAAGTTAATTACAACTAATAAACAGGATTTATATAGTTAAAATCACAAACTTATCCACAATTTAATTTAAATAAAGTCATCCTTTTAAAAATTAATAATTATTTTTTTATGGTTATTTAGGAGGTTTTTTAAATTTAATTCAGTTTACTAATAATAATATATATTTTATATTTATATTATTACTATTAGTCAAGAACTTTTCTGTGGATAAGCCTATTTTATTAAATATAATCAATAAGTTACCTTGTTATTAAAGCTCTTATGTTATGTGTCTTTATATTGTGGATAAAAAGGCATGCTTATTTTTCATCTGTTTTATCCACAAGTTTATCTCAACTAATGCGATAGAGTTCTCAACAGGTTCTGATAATCTTCAGAAACTTTAATATCACTATCTCTGAGTAATTTAATCCGTTTACAGGCATTAATAACCGTGGTGTGATCCCTGCCACCAAAGGCATCTCCAATTTCAGGAAAGCTATGGCTAGTCAGCTCTCTAGCTAAACACATAGCAATTTGTCTGGGACGGGTAATCGATTGTCTACGGTTTTTTGAGGATAAGTCAGCGATACGAATTTTGAAATATTCAGCTACTTTTTTCTGGATATTATCAATATTGATTAATTTGTCTTGTAAAGAAATTAAGTCATGCAAGGCTTCCTTCGTAAAATCAACAGTAATTTCTTTTCCTGTAAATTGTGCATTAGCCACCACGCGTCTAAGTGCACCTTCAAGCTCTCTTACATTTGATGGAATTCGTTTACCAATAAAAAAAGCAACATCTTGAGAGAGCTCGACATTAACAGCAGCAGCTTTCTTAATTAAAATAGCGGCACGTGTTTCTAGGTCAGGTGGTTCAATAGCAACAGGTAAGCCCCAACCAAATCGAGATTTTAAACGGTCCTCTAAGCCTTCTATTTCTTTTGGATATTTATCACAAGTTAAAACCACTTGATGTTTTTTATCGAGTAAATTATTAAAGGTATGAAAAAACTCTTCTTGAGAACGCTCTTTGCCCGCTAAAAATTGGATATCATCAATTAGTAATATTTCAATGCTACGGTAATAATCCTTGAAAGCATTAATGGTATTGTGTTGAAAAGCTTGCACCATATCTTGCACAAATTTTTCAGAATGTAGATAAACCACATGAGCTGATGGGTTTTTAGCAATAGCCGCATTACCAATTGCATGCATTAAGTGAGTTTTACCCAATCCTGAACTTCCATAGATAAATAAAGGGTTGTAGGATTTACCAATATTTTGAGAAACTTGAATTGAAGCAGCTTTGGCTAATTGGTTTGATTTACCTTCAACAAAACTTTCAAAAGTAAATGCTTTGTTCAAAAAAGTAGAGCGTTTAGGCTTTTCTCTTGCCGTTGCTTGCCGTTGCTGCTGTTTAGGTTGAACAAGCGGTGTGGTTTTCTTTGAGCCAATTTCAAACTGTAGAATTAAAGTGCCATTGGAGAATTCATACACAGCATCTTCAATTTTACTAATGAAATGTTGTTTGACATGATCAATAATAAAACGGTTGGGCGCTAATAATTTAAGGGTGTCGCCTTTTTCAACCGCCTGTAACGGTCTGATCCAAGTACTAAAATCAGTAGAGGGGATTTCATTTTCAAGTTTAGATAAACAAGTATTCCAAATTGAGCTCATTGAATATGTTGAATAATGTTAGGGGGAAATTAGAGAGATGTTTTTTACCCTTTACTAAAAGAAGGCAGAAGATAAGTTATTATATTATATAAAAAAAAACAACTTATACACAAGTAGTTTACAGAATTAATCACAGGCTTATTTGTAAATAGAATTGACAAGAGCTTGGTTTTTGACTTATGATCCCGAGTCTTTTTTATCCGTTTTTTGTTAAAACACTATTTTAGGAATTAAGTAATGAAAAGAACTTACCAACCAAGTAAATTAAAACGCGCAAGAACACATGGTTTTCGTGCAAGAATGGCTACTGTAGGTGGTCGTAGAGTTATAAATGCTCGTAGAGCAAAAGGTCGTGCTGAGCTAACTGTGTAATTGGCTGGCAAAAGATATAGTTTTCCCTCTCAGTTAAAGCTAGAAGATCCAGCAGCTTATAAAAAAGTATTTGCTAAGCCAGTAAAATCTACTGACCAGTTTTTTACTTTATTAGCGTTCAGAAATGATTTGGATCACCCTAGGTTAGGCCTTGCCATTGCGAAAAAAAATATAAGAAAAGCAGTGACAAGAAACCTAATTAAACGCTCTGTACGGGAAAATTTTAGATTAAAACAATATGATTTGATTAATATTGATATTGTTGTTTTAGCACGAAGGGATGCAGCAAATGCAACACCTGCCGTACTAACAAAATCATTAGATAAGCATTGGCTTAAACTAACAAACCGATGCAAATCTTACTGATAAATCTTATAAAGTTTTATAAAACCTTTATAAGTCCTTTATTTCCACCTAGATGCCGATTTTATCCTAGCTGTTCAAGTTATGGCCTGGAAGCGATTCAGCTTCATGGAGCTATTAAAGGTTCTTATCTTACAATAAAAAGATTATTAAAATGTCACCCCTTTCATGAGGGAGGCATAGACCCAGTTCCAAAAAAAATTGGTAAATAACAATGGATAACATTAGATTTATGCTGGTCATGGCGTTTGCTATGATCTCTTATATGCTTTGGGAACAATGGCAAATAGATTATGGCCCCAAACCTGCAACTATAGTATCAGAGCAACCTGTTATTTTAGATCCAGGTGCAGATTTACCAAGTACTGGAAATAGCAATACCCTTGCTTCTAGTCAAAATTTAGAAGCAGTTCCTCTTTTAGATGTTCATGCTGATAAAATAATTACAGTCAAAACAGATGTGTTTTTACTTGAGATTGATACTAAAGGGGGTACTGTACGTAACTTAGATTTAGTTCAGTATCCTAATGAAAAAGAGAACACAGTAGTTAATGCATTATTTGATTTAGTGGGTCTTGATAGAATAGAGAAAGATCTTTCTCCTGTTAGATTGTTTGATAGCAGTACAGAGAAACTGTTCCTGGCGCAAAGTGGTTTAATTGCAAGTAGTGGCTCTGCCAAAGGGCCGGATCATCATGCTTCTTATACAGCCGATCAAGATAATTATGAACTAGGCATTGGCGAAGATACTTTATCTGTTCCATTAACTTGGACTAACAATGAAGGTATCGTGGTTACTAAGGTTTATACTTTTACCCGTGGTAGTTACAATATTAGTGTTGATCAAACAGTAAGTAACAACTCTTCAAAAGCATGGACAGGTAGACAATATAGCCAACTACTCAGAGTGCCTTATGAGGATGATAAAGGTAATACTTTTATCAGAACTTATGCAGGTGGTGTTGTTTATACGGAGGAAGATAAGTATCAAAAAGTTGAATTCGAAGATATGGAAGAAGAGAATCTAAGCGTCTCTTCTATAGGTGGCTGGAGTGCCATGATCCAGCATTATTTTGCTAGTGCATGGATCCCACCTATTGATCAAGAAAATCATTTTTATACTAAAAAGTTAACAGACTGGCGTTATGTGATTGGATCTTATTCTCCTGCTGTGGTTGTTGATGCTAATTCAAATGTTACTTTTAACGCACATTTATTTTCTGGACCCAAAATTCAGCCAATGATGAAAGAAGTGGCGAAAGGCTTAGAACTAACAGTAGATTATGGTTGGTTAACTATTATAGCTAAACCAATTTACTGGTTGCTTAATCAAATACATGATCGTATTGGTAACTGGGGATTCTCTATTTTAGGAGTCACACTGTGTATTAAATTATTGTTCTTTAAGTTATCTCAAGCTAGTTACCGTTCAATGGC
Organism: uncultured Methylomarinum sp.; assembly: GCA_964568245.1. Classification (GTDB taxonomy): domain Bacteria; phylum Pseudomonadota; class Gammaproteobacteria; order Methylococcales; family Methylomonadaceae; genus QPIN01. The sequence continues at coordinate 2,063 of CAZMQH010000059.1, read as the reverse complement.
TAAGATGCGCAAAGTACAGCCTCGCCTTAAAGCATTGCAAGAAAAATTTGCAGATGACAGACAGCGTTTTAATACTGAAATGATGGCGATGTATAAAAAGGAAAAAGTAAACCCAATGGGTGGCTGTCTTCCTATCATGGTACAAATACCCGTGTTTATTTCTTTATACTGGGTATTGATCGAAACAGTTGAGTTGCGTCAAGCACACTTTTGGTTATGGATACAAGATTTATCAGCGCAAGATCCATTCTTTATTTTGCCAGTGGTCATGGGCATTACCATGAAAATACAGCAAGGTTTAAACCCTGCGCCAATTGATCCATTACAAGCGAAAGTAATGAAAATGTTTCCAATTGTTTTCACTGTTTTCTTCTTATTCTTCCCAGCAGGTTTAGTACTGTATTGGGTATGTAATAACACACTATCAATTATTCAACAGTGGTATATCACTAAACAAATTGATGCTGAAAAGTAATGATTGTTTAGAGTAATTAAGTGTAATTAAGAGGGGAGCTTTTAGCTCCCCTTTTTAGTAAAAGCAGTTAAACAAATTAAAAAAACAAGTGCAACAAATTAATCAAGATACTATCGTTGCTATCGCAACTCCCCCAGGAAATGGAGGGGTTGGTATTATTAGAATTTCAGGGCCTTCTGCTTTTGAAATTGCCAAAACTATCACCGATAAAACACCCCAGCCAAGACAAGCATTATTTACCTCATTTAAAGATGAAGATAGTTCTGTCATAGACTCTGGAATACTACTTTATTTTCCCAACCCCGCTTCCTATACAGGTGAAGATACTATTGAATTACAAGGCCATGGTGGAACTATGGTTTTAGGTATGGTATTAAAAAGAGTGCTTAGTTTAGGCGCAAGGTTAGCTAATCCTGGTGAATTTACTGAAAGAGCTTTCTTAAATGACAAATTAGATTTAGCCCAAGCAGAAGCAGTTGCTGATTTAATAGAAAGCAGTACAGAACAATCAGTACGTTCTGCACAAAAATCTATGCAAGGTGTTTTTTCTGATCAAATTAATGAATTAGTTGAAGAGCTTACTGAACTTAGAATTTATGTAGAAGCTGCAATTGATTTTGTCGATGAAGAAATTGATTTTTTAACGGATGGTGTTGTTGAAAATAAGATTATTAATTTATCGGCAAGAATTCAAAAGATTCAAAAAACAGCACAACAAGGAAGATTATTAAGAGATGGGATGACAGTCGTTTTAGCTGGAAAACCCAATGCAGGGAAATCAAGTTTGCTTAATGCATTGGCAGGACATGAAGCGGCTATTGTGACTCATATTGCAGGAACGACTCGTGATATTTTAAAAGAACGAATTCAAATTGATGGAATGCCAATCCATATTATTGATACCGCAGGGTTGAGAGAAAGTAATAATGTGGTCGAAAAAGAAGGGATTCGTAGAGCGCATGAAGAAATAAAACAAGCGGATAAAGTTTTATTATTAATTGATAGCACCGATCCTGAGATTGATTCAGTTATTAACAGCTTACCTACAGGGTTAAATATAACAAAAGTTTATAATAAAATTGATTTATTAGGTATAGCACCAGATATTACAGAAACAGACCAAGGAAGCCAAATTTATCTTTCGGTAAAAAAAGATCTAGGAATGGAACTATTAATGGATCATCTAAAACAAAGTGTTGGTTTTAATGGTGAAACAGATGATGTGTTTATTGCCAGAAAAAGACATATAGATGCATTAACAGATGGCCAGCAAAGTGTTGAAAATGCATTAGAGCAATTACAAAACCAAGCCGGTGAATTAGTAGCTGAAGATTTAAGACAAGCTCAAAACAGTTTGGCAGAAATTACAGGGACATTTAGTTCAGATGATTTGTTAGGTCGTATTTTTAGTTCTTTTTGTATTGGAAAGTAATCTATAAAACATCACCCAAAAATAATAAACAATAAGCTATATAAATATATTTGATTAGAGTTCCCTTTTGTGTACTATTTTGGGTGGTGGGTCGAATTTGTAGTTACGCATAAATATCTACACCGAATTAGACTTTGTTAATCAATAAACCAATAA
>CAZMQH010000058.1:0-11539 GCA_964568245.1 uncultured Methylomarinum sp. | reverse complement strand
CACCCTTCTGTCACAGACAGAGGATTCAGATATCGTTGAAATAAAGGTTAGCAGCACTATTCGTCGGGTCAAACGCAAGATGTATGTTCAGCGCTGTCAATGCACAGAAGTAAAAGTAAAAGGCTTGATTACTGCACCTCCTGCACCGCGTTTGATTCCTAAAAGCGGTATTGGCATCTCGGTCTGGCGAGAAGTACTCCTGAACAAGTTCCTGTTCTCACGCGCACTCAATAACCTGTGCGTTGATTACCAACACCGAGGTCTGACGATTGCCTCTGGCACACTCACTGGCGGATTACAGAAGTTAGTACCGCTGTTTGAACCACTGGTCAATGAACTGATTAAAAAACAACTCACCGAAGATTTGTTTCACAATGATGAAACCGGCTGGAAAGTGTTTGAAACCCTGGAAGGCAAAACAGGCTACCGTTGGTGGTTGTGGGTGACTCAGTCCCGTTCGGTAGTCTATTACCAACTGGCACCTAGCCGTAGTGGTGATATCCCCATTGAATATTTTTCCGGTCTGGATAAACATCTGGAGCAAGTCATTGTGGTCTGTGATCGTTATAAAGGTTATATTCGCCTAGCACGGGAAATTCCACAAATCATATTGGCTTTCTGCTGGGCGCATGTTCGTCGTGACTTTCTGGATGCTGCCAAAAGCTACCCGACGCTTGAAGCCTGGATGCTTGACTGGGTTGAATTGATTGGTGAACTCTATCATTTAAACGCGCAACGTCTGAAACAATGGGATGCAACAAAAAGCCTGGAAAACCAGGATCAAGACTTCAAGCATTCCATCAGGTACTTGAGCAGGCCATCCAATCACTGAAACAGAACTACGAACAGCGGCTCGAAGCGGATAAAAAGGGCAAAGACCTACAGCCCATTCAACGCAAAGTCCTCAACAGTCTGAATAACCATTGGCAAGGATTGACAGTGTTTGTGAGCAATCCCCAGGCACCTATGGACAACAATATCGCCGAACGGCGAATGCGTAACCCCGGGATGGGACGTAAAAACTATTATGGTTCGGGGTCTCAATGGAGCGCTACACTGGCCGCCCAATTGTTTTCACTGTTTCAGACTATCCTGTTATGGAAATTAAATCCACATCATTGGCTTCACGATTATCTGAATGCCTGTGCAACCCATGGGGGACAGCCGCCATCAGATATTACCCCCTTTATTCCCTGGCAGATGAGTGAACAGCGCCAACAGCAATTAAGCAAACCTTTGCCTGAGTTTATCTCTGAAACACAACCACAACAACCACCGTGATACGTTATTGTTGACGAGACTTTAGCGATCAGGAACTCAAACAGATTCGGCAATTGATTACCGAGGATGCTGGGCGCTCACGTGCCGAACTTTCGCGATTGACCTGCAAAATGCTAGATTGGTACAAACCGGACGGCGGACTCAAGGATATGTCCTGTCGTGTTGCCATGTTGCGCATGGCAGAAGATGCGCTTATCACCCTGCCACCACCACGGTGTAAACCGCCATCACAGAAAATCAGCTTTACCCAGCAGACCGATCCGCAAGCCTGTATTCTCCAGCCAGTTCATGAACTCGCGGCCATACAGCTTTGTCCAGTCATCACCCGACAACAGTCACGGCTCTGGAATGAGTAGTTACATCGTTACCACTATCTAGGCCATAAGCCACTACCCGGCGCACAGCTTCGCTACTTTGTCACTCTTGATGAGCAAATTATTGCCGCCCTCGGCTTTGGTGCCGCTGCCTGGCAAACCGCACCCCGTGATCAATTTATTGGCTGGAGCCACGAACAGCGACAAAAAAACCTGCCATTAATCGTCAACAATGCCCGTTTTCTGATTATGCCCTGGGTGAAATCCAAAAACCTCGCTTCCACCATTTTAGCCATGATAGTGCGCCGCCTTCCCACTCAATGGGGGGATCGTTATAGTATCCGTCCCGTGTTATTAGAAACTTTTGTTGATACCGAGCATTTTGCAGGAACCTGTTACAAAGCCGCTAACTGGATCTACGTAGGTAAAACAAAAGGACGCGGAAAGTTGGGGCCTGCTGGAAAACAGAGCTTATCTATCAAGAACTTATGTCTTTATTCGCTGAATCGTCAGTTTAGAAGCCACTTAACAAGTTGATTTTATTCAGTATGGGTTGGTCGAATATTTACAACAAGTTTAATGAATAAAAATTAAAATAGTGGCTCACTTTTCAGCTGGTGGAGTGGATCAGTTTTGAATTGTTGTTGACATGTAGACGACTATCTGGTTATTCCATGCGAAAGAACGAAGTTCATAAGGCAAGGTAAACGTCACCATAAAATAGGTAACAGGCAATAGTTTTGCGAATTGACGATCCAGCCATCGTGAAGTGTCGTGATTTTGACATTGAACACAACTCCGATTTCCACAAGAACGAGGTTGCATTATTTCCTCTTTACATTCAGTACATTGGAGTTTAAATGAGCCTGCCGCTTCAGTTTTACAACATAGCCAAGCATGAATCGCACGAAATAGACTGGGCAAAAGACGATCTGCATATTTTTCCCGCAATGCGGTTTCGTATTGACGAAGAATCTCATTGAGTTTCATGAAAATCGATTGATTTAATGAACCAAGGGGAATTAATAGGGAGGGCTTGTTGAAATAATTCTGACTGCATAATATATGATTTTAATAGTTAATAGACTCAGTATATTATAATTTACCCACTCATTTTTCAAAAGAGCCAAAACCAATATCCTTGTACCCTATCAAGTTTAGACTTTGCGCGGTCGCGGTCGCGAGATTTATATAAAATTCTTGCTTGAATCTATGATCCAGTTATAATTAGAGGTTTTTCTAGCAGTTTGTAAAATCTGCCGACACCTCAAACCCGAATTATGTCTAGTCACATTATGCCAACCTACGGACGATTACCTGTAACATTTGAAAGAGGTGAAGGTGTCTGGTTATGGGATCAAAATAACAAGCGTTATCTTGATGCCCTTTCTGGAATAGCAGTTTGTAATTTAGGCCATGCTCATCCCGCCGTCCATGTGGCTATTTGCAAGCAAAGTAAGAAACTACTGCATACATCAAATTTATACAATATAGCCTCGCAAGAAATCTTAGCTGATCAACTGATCAATAAAAGCGGCATGGACAATGTTTTTTTCTGTAATTCAGGTGCGGAAGCCAATGAAGCGGCGATTAAAATAGCCCGTTTATATGGGCATCAGCAAGAAATAGACAATCCTTGCATTCTGGTTATGGATAATAGTTTTCATGGACGCACACTGGCCACACTCAGTGCAACCGGAAATAAAAAAATTCAGGAAGGTTTCTCGCCTTTGGTAGAAGGATTTCAGCATATTCCCTATAATGATAGGGATGCAATAAATAGCGCAATTATTCAAAATAGCAATATTGTTGCAATCTTCGTTGAGCCGATTCAAGGTGAAGGTGGTGTGCATATACCCGATTCAGATTATCTGAATCAGATTCGACAAATTTGCGATGAACATCAGTTATTAATGATGTTGGATGAGATTCAAACTGGTATAGGCCGTACCGGAAAATTTCTGGCCTACCAACATAATGCTATTCTTCCTGATGTCTGTACTTTAGCTAAAGCTTTAGGCAATGGTGTTCCAATAGGAGCCTGTCTTGCCCGAGGATCAGCAGCAACCGTTTTAACCGCCGGCAAACATGGCTCAACATTTGGCGGAAATCCATTGGCATGTAGTGCGGCCATCGCTGTGTTGGAAACACTTGATAACGAAAAAATCATTGAAGATGTTGAAGAAAAAGGTACTTTGATTGTTCTTCAGCTGACTAATAACCTAAAACAAAACAGCACTGTTTGCCAGATAAGAAACAAGGGATTGATGATTGGAATTGATCTTTCAATACCCTGCGCCAAACTGGTATCAAAAGCACAGGAAAAGGGTTTATTAATCAATGTAACAGCGGAAAAAACAATTCGCCTGTTACCGCCCCTTATCATAAATTCCGAACAAATCGAATGTCTGACAACCCTGTTATCAGAACTCATTCAAGAATTTACAACACAGTAAAAAGTATGAAACAGCCTAGACATTTTATCAGCCTGCTTGACATGACTAGTGATGAATTTCGCAATTTAATCATTAGAGCCATTTTTTTAAAAAATAATATTGACTTGGACTATCAGCCTTTAAAGGGGCGAGTTCTAGCCATGATTTTTGAAAAATCATCGACTCGAACACGCATTTCTTTTGAAACAGGGATGATTCAATTCGGTGGCAGTGCACTTTTTTTATCGCCTAGAGATACCCAACTGGGGCGTGGTGAACCGCTTGAAGATAGCGCCAAAGTTATTTCAAGCATGGTCGACTGTATTATGTTGCGTACTCATTCACATGAAATGGTGACTACTTTTTCAAAGCACTCCCGTGTTCCAGTCATCAATGGATTAACCGAATTATTACATCCTTGTCAGCTATTAGCTGATATGCAAGCTTATTTTGAACATAGGGGTGATATTGAGGGTAAAACGGTAACCTGGGTAGGAGATGGTAATAACATGTGTCATTCCTATATTAATGCGGCGCGTGTGCTTAACTTTAAATTGAATATTGCCTGCCCAAAAGATTATCAACCCAACAAATTAATTGTCGAGGCAGCTGGAGATCGAGTTAGATTTTTTAACTCTGCAATTGAAGCAGCAAAAAATTCCAATCTGGTTGTCACTGATGTATGGGCCAGCATGGGTCAGGAAGAAGAACAGCAGAAACGCTTTATTGCATTTAAAGAATACCAAGTCAATTCTGCTGTTATGAAAGTAGCGCATAAAAACGCCATTTTTCTACATTGCCTTCCTGCTCACAGAGGGGAAGAAGTGTCAGCCGATATTATTGACGGCTCGCAAAGCGTGGTATTTGATGCAGCAGAAAATCGTTTACATGCGCAAAAGGCATTGCTTGAATTTTTGCTGGATTAAACATTCCCCTGATTTGGATTAGTACTTAGGAAAGTCACAATAAGTAAACCACCCATCTTGCTGGTCTTTTTGTCCATCTTTAGTCGTGTAAAAATAGTTATGTAGCGAGCTATGCGCCTATTGTTACACGACTAAAGACAAAAAAAAATCCTGCCTAATAGGGGTAGTTTATTTTCTGAGAGTTTCCTTAAAATAAGCAAATCTGATTTCATTTGGAAATTATTGCTCTGTAATGCAAAGAATACAAGTGACAACTGTCTACATCAGAATTTATCAATAAATAACTGACTGCAGGAACCCATAACCGATATCTCTCGGATAGAATGGAATTATTTGCTTTCATAGCGGACTAAAGCCCGCTCTACAATTCCTGGCTACATCCTACTATAGGTACAACAGTGAACAATAAACTAATCCTTCTTTTTACTTTACTCTGTATCAGCATATCAGTTCAGGCTAAAACTGTTTATGTTACTGATCACATGAAATATACTCTCAGGAGCAGTGAAAGTAATCGAAGTAAAATAATAAAAATGATTCCGAGTGGAACCGCTCTAAAAATAATCAGCGAAAACAAGAAAACTGGTTACAGTAAAGTACGCCTATCCAATGGCCAAGAAGGTTATTTTATAACTCGACATACGCTAGATAAGCCCATTAGTCGATGGTATTTAGATAAAGCCAATAAAAAACTCGCCACATTACAAGAAAAACATGATTTGACTAAACAGAAATTGAATCAATTAACAGGTAATAATAAGGATACCCTTTCTTCCAATCAATCTTTGGCTAAAGAAAGGGATCTATTAAGCAACGAACTTAATGATTTACGTTTAACAGCAGCCAATGCCGTGCAATTAAAACACCAGAGAAATCAATTACAAGAACGTGTTATTTCTGTTGAACGAGATTTAGAAAAATTCAAACGTGAAAACCAGATCTTAAAGGATAGTAGTCGTCAGGACTGGTTTTTAAACGGCGGTATACTAGCGCTATTTGGCGTTATATTGGGTTTTATTCTACCGAAACTAAGCTGGCGTAGAAAAACCAGCAATTGGGATACTTTTTAGATAAGAGAGATGGAAAAAATAATCATCCAATCTTGCTGGTTTTTTGTCCGTCTTCGATCGTGCAGCAACAGTTACATAGCCTGCTATACGCCTATTGCTGCACGATCAAAGACAAACAAAAATCCTGCCCATATTGGATGATTATTTATTTCCAGCTCCCTAAACTCAAATAATCATATTCTTTCTACTATTTATTTTTCAAATCAGGATTTTTTATATGGCAAATTCAGGCGATAAAAGTACACGATCATTTTCATCTTTAGTAGTTGATGGTATGGAACGTGCGCCTAGCCGTGCCATGTTGCATGCTGTTGGCTTTAAAGATGAAGATTTTAGTAAACCTCAAATTGGAATCGCTTCGACCTGGAGCATGGTCACGCCTTGTAACATGCATATTAACAATTTAGCGGATGATGCAGCTAAAGGCGTTGATAATGCCAATGGTAAAGCGGTAATCTTTAATACCATCACCATATCTGATGGCATATCCATGGGTACCGAAGGAATGAAATATTCATTAGTATCTCGTGAAGTCATCGCCGATTCGATTGAAACAGTGGTCGGGTGTCAAGGTTTTGATGGCGTAGTTGCCATTGGTGGCTGTGATAAAAACATGCCAGGTTGTATGATTGCTATTTCCAGATTAAACCGCCCTGCTATTTTTGTCTATGGTGGGACTATTCTTCCGGGTTGCCATAAAAATAAAAAGCTGGATGTAGTATCAGTTTTTGAAGCAGTGGGTGCCAGAGCGAATAATAAAATTGATGATGCTGAACTGAAAGCAATTGAAGAAAAAGCTATTCCAGGTGCAGGCTCATGTGGAGGCATGTATACTGCTAACACCATGGCATCAGCAATTGAAGCTTTAGGCATGAGCCTCCCTAATAGCTCTGCTCAAGTAGCCATTTCTGACGATAAACGACTGGATTGTGAACATGCTGGCGCAGCCGTTTTAGAACTTCTGAAAAAGGATATTAAACCCAGCGATATCATGACCCTAAAAGCCTTTGAAAATGCTATCACGATAGTTATTGCTTTAGGGGGCTCTACCAATGCCGTATTACATATATTGGCAATGGCCAATGCTAGTAATATTGATATTCAACTGGATGATTTCACTCGTATTGGTGCTCGCGTTCCCATGCTGGCAGATTTAAAACCCAGTGGCCGTTATCAAATGGCTGAATTAATTGAAATTGGTGGCATTCAGCCTTTAATGAAAATATTGCTGGATGAAGGTTTACTGCATGGAGACTGCTTAACAGTCACAGGCAAAACTTTAGCAGAAAACTTGTCCAATGTAGCCCCTTATCCTGATGGTCAAGATATAATCCGGCCTTTAGACAACCCGATTAAAAAAGATAGTCATTTAGCGATTTTATATGGAAACTTGGCGACAGAAGGCGCGGTAGCCAAAGTTACCGGCAAGGAAGGATTGGTGTTTACCGGTAATGCCAAAGTTTTTGACACTGAAGAACGAGCCTTACAAAGCATATTAAATGGCGATATAGTAAAAGATGATGTCATTGTTATTCGTTATGAAGGCCCCAAAGGTGGCCCAGGCATGCGTGAAATGCTTTCTCCCACCTCAGCAGTTATGGGTAAAGGTCTTGGGCAGGAAGTGGCTTTAATTACTGATGGGCGCTTTTCGGGTGGTACACACGGTTTTGTGGTGGGGCACATTACACCTGAAGCCTATGTGGGCGGTGCTTTGGCAATTGTAGAAAATGGTGACAGAATTACTATTGATGCTGAAAAGAAAGAGTTGACTTTACATGTTGATGATAACGAAATTTCTCAACGTCAGAAAAAATGGCAACAACCCGCTCCCAAATACACGCGCGGCGTATTGTCCAAATATGCCAAGCTGGTAAATTCTGCTTCAAAAGGTGCAGTTACCGATAATTAAACTATTTGAAAATGTAGGTTGGGTTAGCTCATCAAGCGTAGTGCGATAACGTAACCCAACAAACATAGGGTACAAAACATTGTCATTTTAATTCTCAAAAGCCGATATAGATGTTGCTACCCAATAGAAATAAACCATTATTCAAATTCATTTAATCACATCCATTAAAAAAAAATGTCAACGCCAGTTTCTCCCTCCCCTTTTGTAACCTGGTTTAGAGATTCCTCTCCTTATATCCATGCACACCGGAATAAAACTTTTGTGATTTTTTTCAGTGGTGAAGCTGTTCTTAACGGTTGCAATAAACTAATCCATGATTTTTCCCTTTTAAAAAGTTTAGGTGTACGACTTGTTTTAGTCCATGGTATTCGTCCGCAAATTAATCAACGGATGAAACAACAAGGTTACACCTCTAATTTTCATCAAAACTTAAGAGTGACAGACAATAATGCGCTGCAATGTGTAAAGGAAGCCGCTGGATTAGTACGCGTTGAAATTGAAGCCTTATTGTCTATGGGATTAGCAAACTCACCTATGGCAGGGGCTAAAATAAAAGTCGCATCGGGGAACTTTGTAATAGCCAGACCTTTGGGCATAATCGACGGAATTGACTATAAAAATACAGGAAAAGTACGTCGTATTGAAAAAATAGCTATAAATCAGCAATTAGATCAAGATAATGTGGTTTTAATTTCGCCGATAGGTTATTCACCGACAGGCGAAATTTTTAATTTAGCTGCGAAACAAGTTGCCAAGGATGTAGCTATTACACTGCAAGCCGAAAAACTAATCCTATTGACGGAACAAAGCCTGATAATGAAACAGCACTTGATAAAGGAAATAACTGCTGATGAAGCCAATAACATACTGAATAGTGAAGCTGAACTGACCAAGTCTCAACAAAATTCACTCCAGGCAGCCATCCAAAGTTGCCAGCAAGGGGTAAAAAGAGTGCATTTATTAAATCAGAAAATTGATGGCGCTTTATTAATGGAACTGTTTACCCGAAATGGCTCTGGAACACTGATCAGCTCAAGCCCCTTTGAAAAAATACGTCCAGCCAGCCTAAATGATGTTGCCGGGATACTGGAATTATTGAAACCATTAGAACAACAAGGAATACTGGTTAAAAGATCCAGAGAGAAGCTTGAAATGGAACTCAACGACTATGTGGTTATTGAACGGGATGGTCTGATTATTTCTTGCACAGCTTTACATCTGTTGAAAGATAATCTTTCAGCTGAAATTGCTTGTCTTGCTGTACACCCTGAATATCAAAAATCAGCGCGTGGAAATAGATTATTAGAACATCTGATTAAACAGGCAAAAAATCAAAATTTACAGCGTTTATTTGTATTATCGACACAAACCATGCACTGGTTTATAGAACGAGGTTTTGAAGAGGTCGATATTGATAATTTACCTGAACCTCGTCAGGAATTTTATAATGTTAAAAGAAACTCTACAGTTCTTTGTAAAATATTATAATGAAAACTGTCAATCAATTTCACTTTCACACTCTTCATCACGATGATGAAATCTTAAAAAATTAATACTTCTAACGGTAAAGTATATCGTTGGGTTAGCTTCTTAAACCTAATCTGAGCATCATAGCCTAGCGATGGTGGGTTACGTTTTTTCGCTGCGCTCAAAAAACTAACCCACCCTTGAATTGATCGAAAATAACACTATAAATTCTTAGGTAACTCGCAGTAAATAAACTACCAATATTGGTAATTTTTTTTACTGCGAGTTGCCTTAAGGTGGTTTCCAACAATAAATAGTCCAAATTTTCTTGTCTTTTTGTTCCTGATCAAACAATCTCAATCGTTACGTAGAATAACTATGCGCCTCTTGAGATTGTTTAATCAGAAATAAAAATTCTACGCAATTCTGGCATATTTATTGTTGGAAACCACCCAAGTCGAATTTTTTCTTTTTATCATCAGTCCTAGTTTTCAACATATGGATACACCGCTCACTCTAATACAACTAACCGATTTACATATCCTAGCTAAACCTGATGATATATTATATGGAGTAAAAACCGAACAATCATTCCATAAAACCTTAGAATATGTCTTTAAAAATCATCTAAATATTGACTTAATCCTGATTACCGGAGATTTAGCTCAAACACCTTGTCATTCAAGTTATCAACGTATTATTGACACCTTAGAAAAATATAATACAAGAACAATCTGTTTACCAGGAAATCATGATGATTATTCAATAATGCATCAGCTAATCAACAGTAAACTGATTAATTGCAATAAACAGTTAGCTTTTAAATATTGGCAAATCATCTGTTTAAACAGCCAGCAACTGGGTGAAAAAGGCGGTCTTTTAGACAGTAATCAACTTGAACTATTAAATGATTTCCTGCAAAACAACGCCAGTTTAAATACTCTTATTGCTTTACATCACCCTCCCCTTCCAATCAATAGCCCCTGGATGGACAAAATGATTCTTGAAAATAGAGATGAATTTTTTTCAGTTCTGGAAAATTATCCACAAGTAAAGGTTATCATTTGTGGACACATTCATCAACAACTGGAAAAACACCAAGAAAATATTTTAATCCTGGGAACACCTTCTACCTGCTTTCAATTTCAGCCTTTCTGTACAGAATATACACTTGATAATAAAGCACCAGGATACAGAGAATTGAAACTTTTTCCTGATGGGACTATTATTACAAAAGTTCATCGATTTAGAACAACCGAGGAATTAACCTAAACGAATAACACTAAGCACGGTAATACAAAATACAACATTTATACACAAAAATATCCCTCCACTGAGTTTGTCTTTTGTACGGTATAACGAATAAGGATAGATTGTGAGAGTGAAGCGAACCACAATCTTATCCGGTTGTTGGACAAGTCCGATGATTGTGGAAGAGACTTAATTATAAGCAAATAAATAGATTGCCTGAAAGATCAATCATGACTCATCAAGATGAGCCAAATATTTTAGGCGAATGGGTGCCTTAACCCGTTTTTATAGTAGCTATTTCATAGACTAATCAATACTCTCCTCTAAAAATATGAAGGGCGATCTGTTTTATTCAACCCTTATTATTTATCCAGGTTGCCAGTTAGGTTTAATAAAGCCGATGATATTCATCGGCGATTGGCAATGAGGACAGTTGAAGACGGGGCGAGGACGCAGAATATTTTTTAAATAATAACCTGTAACACCCATTGAACGAGGTTTAGCTTGTTTTTAGCATTACCGTGTAAAAAAACCAACATCTCTCACGCGGCGAACCCCTTTGGGTAAAACATGCTGTAGTACCACCTAGCTTGAAAATCACCGATGCGTTACTCTGGACAGTTCACCTTCTTCAGCGGAAAAAGTAAGTACTGTAATTGAAAAAAAAAGCAAAGCCATAAAAACTTTACTAGGAGCCTGTCCGAGAATCAACATATGATTGAGTTTGCACACAACATAGAGTGTTTTTAATAATTTTAATCACTGCATGTTGTGCTATATTTTTTGGGTTGCTGTTTTCGGACAGCCTCCTAACAAAGTGTTCACCTTTTATCTAACCCATCTTCGTGACTTTTTCTACTCTAAATCATTGATATGTGGTAATCGT
>CAZMQH010000057.1:0-11542 GCA_964568245.1 uncultured Methylomarinum sp. | reverse complement strand
ATGAATATACCCATATTGCGTAAAGAGAATGAACAACTAAAAAAAATCCCTAACAGTGTTGGTATAGCATAAAACCAGAAATTTTTAGAAAATCACCCGATATGTTTCGAGCTGAACTTTTAAAAAGTCATGGTACAACGAAGTGAAACCTGCCTGCATTATCATCACTTGATTGAGATAACGGCTTAAAAAAAGTACCGGCGGTCTGTGCTGTGATGCGTAAACTATTACATGCCATTCATGGCATGTTACGGACTAATAAAGAATTTGCTGAGACTCGTTTTTAGACGTTACCTATCACTACAGATTCATAAAAACATGGATATGCTTCGCGCGGTCACGGATGCGGTTTTCTATCGGTTGCTTTTTGCCGATAGGCTACGTTGCTGAAATGGTTGCGTAGCCAGCTATGCACCCATTTCAGCGCCTTGCTATCGATAAAAATCAACTCGCTATAAAATCCGCATCCGTGACCGCGCGAAGTATATTTGTAATTTTATGCTTGTGTTTTAATAGAGTATCTGCCGCCTAAATCATATCTTTAATTTTATTTTAGCTTCATCCCAAAAGGCATCCAGTTCAGCTAATTCACATTCACGTAAGGTTTTTTCTGAGGCTGCAACTTGTTGTTCGATATAATTAAAGCGCTTAGTAAATTTTTTTGTGGCTTGTTTTAAAGCGACCTCAGGGTTTACCTTTAAGTGCCTTGCTAAATTAACCACCACTAATAACAAATCGCCCACTTCTTCTTGCACATGGACTTGATCTTGTTCTTCCCAAGCTTCTTTTACTTCTTCTAGCTCTTCCATCACCTTATCAAAAACGGGTTCGACTTCAGGCCAGTCAAAACCATGATGAGCTGCTTTATCTTGGATTTTCTCACACTCAATAAGCGCGGGTAGGTTATTGGCCACGCCGGCGAGCACACTATTATTTTCAATAGGCTTGCCTTGCTCTAGTCTTTCTTTTTCTTTAGCTGTATTCCAGGCTTTTTGTCGTTCTTCATCACTGTTATAGACAGCGTCGCCAAATACATGAGGATGACGACTGATTAGCTTTTCTGTAATCCCGTCAGCAACTTGTTCAAAATCAAACAAACCTTGCTCTTGCGCTAATTGGGAATGAAAAACTACTTGTAATAACAGATCACCGAGTTCTAAACGTAAATCCTCCATATCATTTCGTTCAACAGCATCAGCTACCTCATAAGCTTCTTCTATGGCATAGGGAGCAAGCGAACTGAAGCTTTGTTTTAGATCCCACGGACATCCTGTTTCTGGGTGGCGTAACTGCGCCATAATGGAGAGTAATTTTTCGGTATTGGATAAGTTCAAAATATCAGTCACAGTAGCAGCGCCCACCCTCGGCGCGATTGTTAAATTAATCGCGCCGAGGGTGGGCGCTGCTCCTACGGGTATGGTTTACATAACCTGACCAAAGCTTTCTTGATAACGCTGTTTAAAATAATCCATAGTAAAACTATGGTTCTGAGTACCATGGTGCTCTATTTTGATTGACCCTAACAATGAGGCAATTCTGCCTGTTGTTTCCCAATCCAGCTCATTCATTATTCCATATAACAATCCAGCTCTATAAGCATCACCACAACCCGTAGGGTCTGCTAATTTTTTGGCTTTTGCTGAAGGTATTTCAATACATTTCCCATTTGTATATATTTTAGAGCCCTTGCCTCCCATGGTGACAATTAAGACTTCAACTTTTTCAGCCACTTGCTCTAACGATAAGCCTGTACGTTCTTGCATCAACTCGGATTCATAATCATTAAAAGTGGCATACGTTGCTAATTCTAGAAGTTCAAGCAACTCATTCCCATCAAACATAGGCATACCTTGACCTGGATCAAAGATAAAAGGAACACCTTGTTCAGCAAACTCTTTCGCATGCTGCTGCATGCCCTCTTTTCCATCGGGTGACACGATACCAATGGTAATATCATCAGCATCTAACACTGAATTTTCATGTGAAGAATTCATCGCTCCTGGATGAAAAGCAGTAATCTGGTTATCGTCCTCATCCGTTGTAATATATGCTTGACCTGTATAATGATTATCCATGGTCTTAATATATTGCGTTGATATCTGACAATTATTCAACCATTGTGCATAGGGTTCAAAGTCATGCCCTACCGTCGCCATAATGTTTGGTTTTTCACCCAACAACTTTAAATTGTAAGCTATATTCCCTGCACAGCCTCCATATTCACGACGAATCATAGGGACCAAAAAAGAAACATTTAGCATGTGAACCTTTTCTGGCAAGATATGATTTTTAAATTTATCATGGAATACCATAATGGTATCGTAAGCCATGGATCCACAAATTAATACACTCATTTTATTCCTTTTAAATTTTCACTAAAATTATTAACCAGGTTGCCATTGCTAACATGATTGACATCATCACAGCAGCTGAGCCTATATCTTTTGCCCTGCCTGATAACTCATGCTGTTCAGTCCCGATTCTATCAACCACAGCCTCAACAGCAGAATTTAACAATTCAACAATCATCACCAATGCAACTGAGGCAATTAACAAAACCCTTTCTACATTATGATCTGTCAGCCAAAATGCTAAAGGTATTGCAACGATTAATGTAATAAGTTCTTGCCTAAATGCCTCTTCATGCTTCCAAGCAGCTCTAAACCCAGCAATAGAAAAAAAGATGGCATTAACAAATCGTTTAACACCCTTTTCATTATAATACGTCATCTAATTGAACCTATCTATTCCTTTATCATTGCTTCATACGCGGAGGCATCCATCAAATTACCTAACTCAGCTATATTGTCTGCTTTAATGCAAAATAGCCAAGTATCATAAGGCTCATCATTCACTTGTTCGGGAGAATCTGTAATGGCTTCATTAATAGCCACGATGGTTCCAGTAACCGGGCTATATAAATCAGACGCTGTTTTTACCGATTCAACAACCGCACACTGCTCACCTGCATTTAACTGTTTTCCCATTTCTGGTAACTCAATATAAACTAAATCACCCAACTCTTCCTGTGCAAAATCAGTAATACCAATACGAATAATATTGTCACCTTCTAGCTTTGACCATTCATGACTCTTTGCATACTTTAAGTTTTCTGGCAGTCCACTCATTTTATTCTCTCTTTAGGCTCGAAATATAGCGTAAGGATAACCTGCTATTCATTAAAAACAACAAAAATATTTATTTCATTTAAAAACACACCGTATAATTCCAATAACGCTGTTAGATGGTCTTGATATGAAGCACTTCCCCTTGGTTTTGTTACTTTTTTTTATGTCCCTAAGTAATGTGTCATTTACCGCTTTAGCGGATGATGAGCTAGAACCCGCGCCTCAAATAATCGATGGTCAAATTGCCATTCATTTGGATGAACAAACTCAAAAAATATCAGGACTGGAAACTCAACGATTTAAGCCATTTGAATTTCAGCCTGAATATATCGCCTATGGAAAGGCTATTTCCATAGCCCCATTATTATCCACCCTTAATCAATATCTCACTACCTCCGCCAAACAGGCCAGTGCAAAAGCTCGCCTAGCAAGTGCAGAAAAGACCATGGCTCGTCTACGAAGGCTGCACAAAAACAAAATAGTTTCCAGCCAAAAATTACAGCAGATACAGTCGCAATGGCAATCAGACAATGCTATTTATAATGAAATGGTTAATCAAAGCAAGCTGATCATTAATAATAGCCACTTGCAATGGGGTGCAAAAATAACACAATGGAGTACAGGCAGAGATTCTGCTGAATTTGATAGTCTACGTAGTGGAAAGTCAACCCTACTTACCATTAATTTAGCCGCAGCCGCCCCACTTTTACAAAACATTGAAACTATTTTCATTAGCCCTAAGGGGCAACGTAAAAATGCATTTAAAGCATCCTTTATTAGCATATTACCTACCGTAGATAAATTTTCTCAAGGCTTACAATATAGCTTTATAACTGAGTCTCCCGCTATAAAGCCAGGCGCAAACTTTATGGCATGGATTCCTCTGCAAGGCAAAGCATTAACAGGCATTATAATTCCCGAATCTGCAGTTGCTTGGCACCTAGGCCAATCCTTTGTGTTTATAAAAATAAATAATGAGCAGTTTGTGCATAAAAACATTAGCCCTCCAATAAAAGTAGCTAATGGTTATTTCATTACTGAACCTATAGATGCTGACGATGAAATAGTGATTAAAGGTACTCAAATGTTGCTATCGCATGAGTTTAGATCGCAAATTCCTGATGAAGATGATGATTAAAAAGCAAGCGTAGAAATGTGCATGAAACAAATAATCATCCACCCCACCTTATACTGCTAAATCATTATGCTATCAACTCTCGTTCGCTTTTCAATTCGATTTTATGGTGTAGTCATCGCCCTGGCTGTGATATTGCTTTTCTATGGCAGTTACCGTTTTTCTTCTGCGGGTTTAGACATTTTTCCTGAATTTTCACCGAAACAAGTGATAATTCAAACCGAATCGCCTGGCTTATCTTCAGAGCAAGTCGAAATTTTAGTCACCCAACAAATTGAAACCAGTATTAGCGGGCTTATCGGCCTTAAATCTATCCGTTCAGAATCCATCCAAGGTTTATCTATTGTTACCGCCTTATTTGAAGAAAGCAGTGATATTTACCGTAACAGACAATTGGTTAGCGAGCGCCTAAGTAGCTTAGCAAGTCGTTTACCTAAGGGGGTAGAAATACCTGTCGCAGTGCCCTTATCTTCATCTTCTGCCACTGTACTCACTATCGGCTTAAACTCTGACAGCAAGAGTTTGATGGAATTGCGTAGCTTGGTGGACTGGACTATCGTTCCGCGTTTGCTTGCCGTTCCTGGAGTGGCGGATGTTAATGTTTTTGGAGGAGAGGTTCAACAGCTACAAATTCAAATAAAACCCTCTCAATTACATCGCTTTAATTTAGCCGTTGAAGATATTGTAAATGCAGCAAAACAAGCGGGAAATATACAGGGAGGTGGATTTATTGAAAATAAAAACCAGCGTTTTACTATTCAAATTTCAGGTCAACCATCGACACCCGAGCAATTCAAAAAAATCATTGTTAAACGTGAGTCTGGCAGCAATATTACCTTGGGTGATGTTGCATATATTACTTACGCAGCAGAGCCTCCCATAGGCGCAGCTCAAATTAAAGGCCAGCCGGGTATTGTGATGATGATTATCGGTCAGTTTGGCGCCAATACTCTATCCGTTTCAAGACAAGTGGAAACCGCTTTAGCTGAATTTGATGACATTTTTAACAAACAAGATATTAATTTTTATCCCCACTTATTTCGTCCAGCCGATTATATTGAAACCTCTTTATCCAATTTATCCGGCCACTTGCTTATTGGCGGGCTTTTTGTTGTCATTATTTTATATTTATTTTTATTTAATATCCGCACTGCATTAATTTCTGCCGCCGCCATTCCTTTATCCTTAATCACCGCTATTATCGTACTATTAGAAAGCGGCATAAACTTAAACATAATGGTGCTTGGAGGCCTAGCTATTGCTCTAGGTGAAGTGGTTGATGATGCCATTATTGACACAGAAAACATCTTCCGTCGCTTACGAGAAAATCGCTTACTTGCCCAACCCAAGTCTATTGCAACCGTGGTGTATGACGCATCAATGGAAGTTAGAAGCTCTGTTGTATATGCCAGTTTTATTGTGGCAATGGCTTTTATCCCTCTACTCACTTTATCGGGTGTTGCCGGACGACTGTTTTCCCCTTTAGGGCTCTCTTATATTCTGGCTATTCTTATGTCACTAATTGTGGCATTAACCCTAACACCCGCACTATGTTATGTTTTTCTTGGCAACAACACTCAATCCAATAAAGATGAAGTCGATCCCCCGCTTATCAAATGGATTAAGCCCAGATACAAAAATATTTTAGTATGGATTGATCTGCATTTTAAAAAAGTAATCAGTGCCAGTTTTATTATCTGTCTTATCGGTTTTCTGTCATCCTTTACCTTAGATAACAAGTTTCTTCCCGAGCTTCGTGAGGGGCATTATATTGTTCATACCACGAGCATTCCTGGCACCTCATTACAAGAGTCCATTAGAGTAGGCTCTGCATTAACTAAACAATTCTTAACTATTCCAGGTATAGAGTCCGTTTCACAATGGGCTGGACGAGCAGAACGAGGGGCTGATACTTTTGGCAGCCATTACAGTGAATATGAAGTACGCCTTGCACCGTTATCGGGTGCTGAACAACAAATAATTTTAGAGAGTTTAAGATCAATTTTAGGTTCTTTTCCTGGGATTTTATACGAAGCAAATACCTTTTTAACAGAACGCATAGATGAAACTATTTCAGGTTATACCTCACCCATCGTAGTGAATATTTACGGCAATGACTTAAACATGCTGGATAGCAAAGCACTGTCAGTTGCAAATATTATGCGGAATATTCTAGGTGCAACCGATGTACAACTTAGGTCATCACCTGGCACACCGTTACTGCAAGTACATTTAAATTTAGATAAACTGCAATTATGGGGTCTCAATCCAGAACACGTTATCAACACCCTACAAACGGCTTATGAGGGGCATATAACGGGTAAAAATATCCAAGGTAATCGTATTTATAATGTGGCTGTCGCACTATCACCTGAACTTAAAAGCCAACCAACGGCTATAGCTGACTTACCCATTCGTACGGCTGACGGCCAACTGATTAAATTATCTCAAGTCGCAGAGATTAGACATGCGGAAGGGCGTTACAATATTCTTCACCAAGGCGCTCAAAGAAAACAAACCATTACTGGCAATGTGATTGATCGTGATATGGATTCATTTATGCAAGAATTAAAAAACACAGTGCTTGCTGAAATTTCCTTCTCTGCCAATAGTTATCCAGAATTTACAGGTGCAGCCGTTGAGCAAGCCAAAGCCAAAGAAGATCTACTTTTACATTCATTAATGGCAAGTGCTGGCGTACTTATTTTTATTTATATTGCTATTGGCAACACTCGCAATGTAGTGCTAACCTTAGCAAACTTACCTTTCTCATTAATTGGTGGGCTAGCCGCCGTATTTTTAACAGGGGCAACCTTATCCGTGGGTTCAGTGGTAGGGTTTATTACCTTATTTGGTATTACCGTTCGTAATAGCATCATGCTGCTATCTCACTACCAATATTTAATTGATAAAGAAGATAAAAAATGGACCATGGAAACGGTTATTCTAGGTGCTCAGCAACGCCTACCTTCTATTTTAATGACCGCTCTAGTCACTGCCCTCGCCATGTTACCTATCGCTTTTAATAGTGATAACCCAGGGCGAGAAATTATGGGCCCAATGGCTGCGATTATTATTGGAGGTTTAGCTTCATCCACAATCTTAAATTTGCTGCTACTACCCGCCTTATTATTTCGATATGGCAAATTTACCAAGCAAGTTTAAGGCCTATTTTTAATAAAAAAATTAATATGTTTGTAACTTGAAACAATTCTTATTTCTGTTACTATCAGAAGACAACACTATATTTTAATAACTTAACACGTTTTATTAAGGTGGAGTCTATGCCAAATTGTTCATTTTGTGATGCTATGGAACAGCAAAACACTCCGTTATGTCACTCCTGTGGAGCACTTAGGTATCCCGTAGCAAAAGTTTCCACTCCTCCAGCAAATAAATTAAAACTATCCGCTGCAGTTGCTGTCGCCATTTTAACCCCAGGGGCTTTTGTAGTTTTAGCGCTGGTTGGTGCCAATAAACTCAATACAAAACTAAAATCTGATAAGACGCTTAGTTAGAGAAAAGTGTAAATGGAGTGAGGGAAGGTGTCTTTAATTGAGTAGACAATAACATTGTATCGGGTGATTCTAGAGCTTGATCTACATAATGAGATACTACTTCTTTTGCTACTTTAGGGAGGCAGTAACAAATAATATACCCACCTCTCTTGTCTTTTTATCCCTCCTTGGCTCTTCTCAATCGGCACATAGAATGACTATGCTTCTCTTGAGAAGAGCCAAGGAGAAATAAAAATCCTGCGAGATCTAGGTACATTATTTATTACTGACTCCCTTAGTATTTAAAGAATTACCAAAACGAATATCATCCATCACCCCTTTAACTAAAGTGCTTGTCTGTTCATATGTTGTCGCTGATTTTTTAAACGCATGCAGAAATAATTGTTCATTCTGCTTAGAAACCTCACCATGTATCAGTTTTTGTCGAGCAGGATCAATCACCACGTAATCACAAACATCCTTATTTTTAGTTCATACACATGAATTTTAGTCACCTTCTGCCTGATCCGTCAGGCTTTTCGGTATTACTTTCTTCACTTTCACCCCCAACTCCACAAAACTACTTGCCTGTCGTATTAAATTCCCGTGCCCTGTGGTTAGTTTATTCATAACCCCATCATAAGTTTTATTGGCGGTAGACAGTTGATTACCCAGCTTTTCCAAATCTTCAACAAAACCTCTGATTTTGTCATAGAGAGAACCTGCTTTTTCAGCAATCATTCTGGCATTTTCATTTTGCCTCTCATAGCGCCAGATATTTTCAATTGTTTTTAAGGTGGCTAATAAAGTCGTAGGGGTAACCACAATAATTTTATGTTCAAAAGCATCAGTAAATAACTTTTCATCCGCTTGAAAGGCCGCTATAAATGCAGATTCAATTGGCATAAATAGTAAAACAAAATCTAATGAGCGTAGACCTTTCAGTCCTGAGTAGTCTTTATCACTTAAGCCTTTTATATGATCTCTAACAGATTTTATATGAGCTTTTAAAGCATTGACAGCCTCCGGCTCACTATCCAAACAGCAATATTGCTCATAGGCCACTAACGATACTTTTGAATCAACTATGACATCTTTTCCTTCAGGCAATCTAATAATCACATCAGGCTTAAATAGGTTATTGTCCTCATCTCTAAAAGCACCTTGAGTTTCATATTCAATACCTTTCCGCAATCCAGATTGTTCCAGCACTTTTTCTAAAACCATTTCGCCCCAGTTTCCTTGTGCTTTTTTATCACCTTTTAAGGCTCGCGTAAGATTTAGAGCTTCTTGATTCATTTTTGCGGTATCACGCCGTAAAGAGTTTATTTCTTCCCGCAAGGAAACCCTATCTTTGGTTTCATTATCGTAAACAGTCTCAACTCTTTGTTTAAAATCATTTAACTGGGTTTTAATGGGGCTGACAATATGCTCCATATTAGCTTTATTCTGCTCAGAAAATTGTTTACTCCGTTCTTCAAAAATTTTATTGGCTAAATTTTCAAATTGAACTTTTAGTTGCGTTTCAGCTGTTTGTAATAGTTTTATTTTTTCAGCTGTATTTTTTTCTTGTTCTTGCAGACGTGTTTGAAGAGCTGAATTTTCTGTGTGACTCTGCAATAACTGTTGTTGGATTTCTTGTAAATTATCAGACTTGATTTGCTGTTGATGAAGTTTTTCTTCTGCAACGGCTAACTTTAGTAAAAGTTGATGCTGCTCTTCTTTTTTTAAGCTGGATTGATCAAGCTGTAATTGATTTTGTAGGATAAGCTTTTTTTTAGATTGCCAGAGATACCCTATTAAGCCAAGTAAAATAATGATAATAGCAGAGGATGGCAGAAGAATAAAAAGTGTATTATTTTCCATTGTATATTGTCTTGTAATGGATTTTAGAAATAAAACAAAAAATTACTCAGCATGATTGCAATTGCTCTTAAGCCCTCTCTTGCTGGAGAGGGTTTGGGTGAGGAGAGGTTAAAACAGTTTCTTTTTTCCTTAATTATCTACATTTCTTAAAATATAAAGTAAAGAATATTGAAAAAAAGACTTATTTGATTCCTCCTCACCCAACCCTCTCCAGCAAGAGAGGGCTTAAGAGAAAAATCTTATTGCTATTTAATATACTGAGTAGATACTAAATCGTTAGATTAATGATTTAAAAACAATACTTGCTGCATCCAATGTTTTTTCAATATCCTCATCAGTATGAGCAGCAGATACAAATCCAGCTTCAAAAGCTGATGGAGCTAAATAAATGCCTTGTTCCAACATACCATGAAAAAAACGTTTAAATAATTCCTGATCGCACTTCATCACTTGTGCAAAGCCTGTTATTTTTTCTTCTTGAGTAAAGAATAAGCCAAACATTGCGCCAACTTGGTTACTCGCCATAGAAATTTCCGCTTGTTTTGCTCGGTCTATGATTCCTGAAACTAGCTTTTCTGTGGTTTTAGTCAACTGTTGATAAAAACCAGCTTGTGACACTAATTCTAATGTTTTTAAGCCAGCAGCCATTGCCACAGGGTTTCCAGATAAAGTACCCGCTTGATAAACTGGCCCTAGCGGTGCTAAATAATCCATTATTTCATTTTTACCACCAAATGCACCAACGGGCATACCGCCACCAATCACTTTACCTAATGTGGTCAAGTCAGGCGTCACTTTATAGACACCTTGCGCACCTTGCAATCCAACACGAAAGCCTGTCATCACTTCATCAAAAATCAACACACTGCCATGCTCATCACAGACTTGACGCAAAGTGTCTAAAAAGCCAGCAACGGGTGGAATACAATTCATATTACCGGCAACGGGTTCAACAATAATACAGGCTATCTCACTGCCTATTTTAGCAAAAGCCTGCTTAACCCCTTCACTATCATTATAAGTAAGCGTAATGGTATCGGCAGCTAAAGAAGCTGGGACACCTGGTGAGCTTGGTACGCCTAAAGTTAATGCGCCAGAACCGGCTTTAACCAATAAAGAATCAGAATGGCCATGATAACAACCTTCAAACTTAACGATTTTATCGCGCCCAGTAAATCCGCGCGCCAAACGTAAAGCACTCATGGTTGCTTCTGTACCCGAACTCACCATTCTCACTTTATCAATTGATGGGACTAATCCACAGACTTTTTCCGCCATCGCGGTTTCTAGTTCTGTTGGTGCTCCAAAACTTAAGCCTTTTTCAGCTGTTTTCTTTACCACATCAATCACTTCTGGATGCGCATGGCCTAAAATCATCGGGCCCCATGATCCTACATAATCAATATATTTTTTATTTTCACTATCATAAATATAAGGACCACTCGCATGGTCAATATAAACAGGGGTTCCGCCAACACTACTAAATGATCTTACCGGTGAATTAACCCCACCAGGGATTACTTTTTTTGCTGCTGTGAATAATTGATTTGAATTGGTCATAATTTGTTTTAATTAAAAATAAATATTATTTTGTATTCCTAAGGAACGCGCACGGAATAACTTGAGCAACTGGCGCAGGATTTTTGTTCGTATTCAAGGCGTATAAATAAGCGCATAGCAAGCTACGCAACTATTTATACAACGCGGAAGATGGACAAAAAGACAAGTTAGGGAGTCAGTAATAAATAATGTACCTAGATTTCGTAGGATTTTTATTTCTCCTTGGCTGTTCTCAAGAGAAGCATAGTTACTCTATGTGCCGATTGAGAAGAGCCAAGGAGGGATAAAAAGACAAGAGAGCTGGGTATATTATTTGTTACTGCCTCCCTTAGTTGCTCAAGTTATTTCGTGCACGC
>CAZMQH010000056.1:0-11543 GCA_964568245.1 uncultured Methylomarinum sp. | reverse complement strand
AATTCAAGCAGGAGCAAAAAGACAAGCAAGGTGGGTATCTTCATTGCTTGTAAGTTCCTTAATAGTCAATTTAATCTTATTGATCTTCTATAAGACTAAAAACCATAAAATATTATTGCCCTAAATCTGTTGCTTAAAAAGCAATTTTAGAGGTAATAATCATTAAATGTTGTGTCTATCAATAACTTAACTTACAAAATACGAACTCTATGGAAAATCTCATTGCCCTATGGGAAAGCACTGGCCTTTACAATTTTACTGGCCCGCAAGTATTCATGATGCTTGTAGGGTTTTTACTGCTTTATCTCGCTATAACAAAAGGTTTTGAGCCTTTATTACTACTCCCCATTGGTTTTGGAGCCATTTTAAGTAACATTCCCATTGCTGGAATTGCTGAAGAAGGCGGCATTTTACATTATGTGTACTTTGGTATTAAATCAGGCATTTTCCCATTACTTATTTTCATGGGCGTTGGAGCAATGACCGATTTTGGCCCGATGCTAGCCAATCCTAAAACCTTATTTTTAGGCGCTGCGGCTCAGTTTGGTATTTTTTCCACCTTATTAGGTGCTCTTGCATTAAACCTTATTCCAGGCATGGATTTTTCACTAAAAGATGCCGCCGCGATTGCTATTATTGGTGGGGCTGATGGCCCTACGGCTATTTATGTCGCCTCAAAACTCGCCCCCGACCTACTCGGTGCGATTGCAGTGGCTGCATATTCCTATATGGCTTTAGTTCCTTTAATTCAGCCCCCGATAATGCGCGCATTAACCACTGAAGAAGAACGCAAAATTGAAATGGTACAACTTCGCGTAGTGAGTCAAAAGGAAAAAATAATTTTTCCTTTAATGCTACTAATCCTTTGTGCATTGCTACTACCTTCCGCCGCACCTTTAGTGGGTATGTTCTGTCTAGGTAATTTAATGAATACCTGCGGTGTGGTAGAGCGACTCAACAAAACAGCACAAAATGAACTCATCAATATTGTGACTATTTTCTTAGGCCTTGCTGTAGGGTCAAAAATGAGTGCAGAAGCATTCTTACAACCTGAAACTTTAGGCATTCTTGCTCTTGGAGCAATCG
This sequence comes from uncultured Methylomarinum sp., assembly GCA_964568245.1. GTDB lineage: Bacteria > Pseudomonadota > Gammaproteobacteria > Methylococcales > Methylomonadaceae > QPIN01. The sequence continues at coordinate 10,457 of CAZMQH010000056.1, read as the reverse complement.
CATTTTGTATTGGTACAGCTTGTGGTGTATTAATGGCAAAAGTCATGAACAAATTTAGCGATACACCCATTAATCCATTAATTGGTGCTGCTGGAGTATCAGCCGTTCCTATGGCAGCTCGGGTAGCCAACAAAGTGGGACTGGAAAGCAATCCGCATAACTTTCTACTGATGCATGCAATGGGACCGAATGTTGCTGGCGTTATCGGATCGGCAGTTGCTGCTGGAGTTTTATTAAGTTTAGTTAAATAGCCACAATACATTATAGCCTTGATGCAGCAGAACGAAATCAAGCAGGTCTAGCAAACCCTTGATTCCACTTCGTTTCATCAAGGCTACAATACAATTAAAGCACGCACCTAAAGCATTTATCGCTTCAAGTAATCACTCGTCATTTTAAAAATAACGGGACTTAATAACACCAAAGCAACTAAATTTGGAATGGCCATCAATCCATTCATCACATCAGCCACTAACCAAATAATCCCTAGCTTTCCCATTGCCCCTACAGGAATCGCACACAACCATAAAATTCGGTAAGGCCAAATCACACCAGCACCAAACAAAAACTCAGCACAACGTTCGCCGTAATAGCTCCAGCCTAAAATAGTGGTAAAAGCAAAAACGACCAAACCAAAAACGACAATATAGCCACCCCAACCAGGCATGCCTGTATTAAATGCCAAGGTTGATAATGCAGCGCCTGTTTCACCGCTAGACCAAGCACCTGTTAGGATAATAACTAATGCAGTCATGGTACAAATAATAAGTGTATCAATAAAAGTGCCCAACATTGCCACCATCCCTTGTTGTACAGGGCTATTGGTCTTTGCTGCCGCATGAGCGATCGGAGCACTACCCAGCCCAGCCTCATTAGAAAAAACACCTCTTGCCACACCAAACCGGATAGCCGCCCAAACAGCAGCTCCAGTAAAACCTCCAACCGCTGCAGTTTCTGTAAAGGCACTGGATACAATTAATAACAAAGCATCAGGTACTTGTTCTACATTCAATAAAATAACAAACAGCGCACCCACTATATAAGCAATGGCCATCGTTGGCACCAGTTTAGATGCAACTTCGGCAATACGAGATAATCCCCCTAAAATAACAGCAGCTGATAACACTGTCAGTACAATAGCTGTTTGCCAGACAGGCACATGAAACAAAGACTTAACCGCGTCGGCAACCGAATTGGCCTGTACCATATTACCAATTCCAAAAGCAGCTAAAGCACCTAGCACAGCAAAAGTAACCGCCAGCCACGACCATTCTTCACCTAAACCATTTTTAATATAATACATAGGACCACCAACATAGCGCCCATCTTGATCAAGCTCCCTATATTTAACGGCTAACACAGCCTCTGCATATTTTGTTGCCATTCCAAACAATGCAGTCATCCACATCCAGAACACAGCCCCTGGCCCACCTAAGGCAATTGCCGTAGCCACACCAGCAATATTTCCTGTCCCTATAGTGGCAGACAAAGAGGTCATCAGGGCTTGAAAAGGTGATATTTCTCCAGCCTGATCATTTTTTCGTGTCGTCCAAAGCAATATAAAGGCTGAAAAAGTATTTCGCCAAGGAAATGCTCTTAAACCCATCATTAAAAAGATGCCAACACCCAATAAAAAGGCCAGCATGACTGGCCCCCACACCCAGCCACTTAATTGGTTTAGGAAACCTTCAAAGGTTATCATTTATGTAACTTACTCACCTCTTCCGATTTTTCATAATCAACCCCAACACTAATAATAAAACTAGTGGCCTGTTCAATATTCATCTCTGATTTCACCACTTTTGATTCATGCGCAATAATCGTAAAACCTGATGTGGGATTAGGTGATGTTGGAACAAATAGAATATACATGTCTTGCTCTTTATTGGTGACATAAGCAGGAACCCATAAACCTTCTTTTGGATATTCAATATAAACGACTTCTCTTGGCTCTTTTTTCTCGTGCCCAGAGAACATATTAACCACTTTCTTAATCACTCTATACACAGAATTTAGCACGGGGATTCGGTCAATCAAACTATCAATAATTGAAATAATCCAAGATTTACCGACCATACTTAGGCGATATCCTACATAAGTAAACACTGTAAAGCTGCCAGCAAAAATAATAACGGTCATCAAATAGTTATCATAATAGCCATAAACAAGGCGAATTAAGTCAGAAAACCGATCGTTTAAAAAGAATACAATGTGACCGATAACATAGATAGGCAGAAATGCCAAAACACCAATTAAGAAGTAATTAAAGATTTTTTTCATGCCCACATCCTCTTTTTAATAATTATTATGGTTGTTAACAACACTATTAAATATAATGTTATTTTAAAATAAGTAAAACACCTGAAATGAGTAAAAAAACAGCAAATAAATAACGATAGCGTTTGCTATTAATCCTACTATAAAGAAACTCTTCAGTCAGTAGAAATGTGATGACACCTAATTGTAAAAAACTCATATTATCGGCATAAGACAATTCAAAATGACTGCCAATTAAAAACAAAGTAATTAATTGAAAAACAGCAAAAGTAGCGTAGCAAGCGGCTACCGTCACTCGTGTTGTATTTTTATCATATTTTTTAGCATGAACAATGGCGGTTAATAACGAACCCCCTAAATTAGTCATACCATGAATTACGCCCATCACAGCAAGATAGCTTCGTTCGTATTTCACCAGTTGCAAAAGTTTTTGTTCAATGACGGGAAAAAAACTCTTTAGAGCGACTAAAACTAGAAACCCGCCGACAAACAAGCCAATGCTAATTTGTGCCGTATTGATATAAAACAGTAATAAAACAACCAGAGGAATACTATAAAGTAGAACTTTTTTATAAAAAACAGTATCAATAAATTGATAATGTTTAATAATTTGTAGGGAATTAACTGCAATTGAAATGGGGAGCAATACGCTGAGCGCATTAATAAAGTCATACCCCAACAAAAGCAAAATAGGCGTGCCAAATAACAACACACCTACCCCAAAAATAGATTGAACCATGGCGGTTGCAATAATGGTCAGCAGAATATCAACGGGCATGTCTTCTCTCTTTTATTTTTATTATTAGAAAACCTAACTACAAAAAAATTTTTGTACTGGAACGTGTATGGCATAGTTTAAGGAGGTTTCTTAAGTCATTGTAGACTCAAGACATTTACCAATAGCAATACTGAGTAACGCTTCCACTTCCCCCATTCCCATTTCTACTTCTTCAGCAATAACATCAGTATGGTCGGTATACTCAACAAAACCAACCGCTATATCAACAGCCTCTTTTCTAGGGGTCGTCACATTAACAAAAATGTTACGCTTAATTCTTTCTGCAATAATTTCAGCTCTATCTGCGGCTATCCCAGGTAAAGCTAATACAAAGTCATCTTCCCCTACTCTGGCAGCAATATCCAACCCAGTCCGAATATCCAGCTTAAGCATTTCAACAACTTTAAAAATGGTAGTGTCCATTTCATATTCAGCCAATTGATGCTTATTTTTAAAATCAGTTAAGCTGAGATACAACAAAGAAAAAGGCATTTTATTTCGTTTTGAATTATCCACCTTTTCCTGAAGACGTTCTAAAACACTTTCTCTCGCTAGTAATTGTGTCAAAGGATCGACGACTATATTTTCTTTTTCTAAAGCTTCCTGTGCTTCTAGCCTGAGTACATTAATAATCCCCAGTGAGCAAGCTAATAAAACCCCTAATATCCAAGTAAAATACCACATTATCCTTCCTAATAAAGTGTATGGTTGTTTTTACGAATATGCTCAACCGTCACTTTTCCTCGAAATACTCGATATACCCAGCTGGTATAAATCATAATCAAAGGTAAAAAGATCACCGTTATCCAAAACAAAAGATTCAATGTTCTTAAACTGGAACTAGAATCCCACACAGTTAACGAGCTATTCAAAGAGATACTAGACGGAATAATAAAAGGGAACATAGATCCTCCAGCCGTCAGAATGATTGATGCAATGGTAATACAACTAAATACAAAAGCACTGCCAGGTTTATCAATTTTCGACAATACAACCGTTATTAACCCACTAATAAAAGCAAAAGCAGGTACTGCCCATAATCCAGGCAAATGCCCATAATTATCTAGCCATAAGCCTGGCTCTCGTTTAACAAATTTGGCCATGGGGTTTGATGGGCCATTGGGAAAAACTTCTGAGGTAATGTGATATCCATCAAGAGTCACAATCCAAACACCCGCTAATGCAAATAAAACCAAGGTTAAACCTGTAAATATCATCACGCTGGTTTTAGCTCTTGAATTAATACTATCTATAGTTTTTATTTGCAAATAAACAGCCCCGTGCATGATAAACATGGATAAACTAATAAGCCCAGCCAACAAAGCAAAGGGGTTTAATAATCCCAAAAAACTCCCAAAATAGACAATTCTCATATCATGTTCAAGATGAAAGGGAATACCTTTTAACAAATTCCCAAAAGCAATACCTAAAACCAATGCGGGTACAAAGCCACCTACAAATAATGCTTTATCCCAACTCTCTCTCCACAGTGGCGTAGGCAATTTACTACGATAATCAAACCCTAAAGGTCGTAAGAACAGGGCAAATAAAGCTAATAACAGAGCAAAATAAAAACTTGAAAAAGACACTGCATAGGCTGTTGGCCAAGCTGAAAAGAGAGCCCCTCCCGCCATCACAAACCAGACTTGATTTCCTTCCCAAGTAGGCCCTACTGAATTTATGATAACCCGCCTTTCTTCATCGGTTTTCCCTAAAAAAGGCAATAAAATACCCACACCTAAATCGAACCCTCCCATCACAGCAAAGCCGATAATAAAAAACCCTAAAAAGGCCCACCAAATAATGCGTAAAGTTTCATAGTCAAAAATCATCATTAACCTCTTTCATCAACTTCAAAATGATAACGTCGCCTATGCAAGCTACTTGGCCCTTGCTTAATATATTTCATCATTAAAAACATTTCTATCACTAGGAAAATTGTATAAAAAAAGATATAACCCGATAAACTCAAAATAATATCCCACTCTGATAAACTCGAAACACTTAGAAAAGTGGGTAACACTTCGGCAATTGCCCATGGCTGCCGCCCAAATTCGGCAACAAACCATCCTGTTTCACAGGCTATCCAAGGAAAAATCATAGTATAAAGACTTAATTTTAAAATCCAGTCTTTTCGACACTTTCTAACCGAACTGGCTATAACGGCAATCACAAAAACAATCAGCATAATAAATCCACTCGCAACCATAACTCTGAACGCCCAGAATAAAGGAGCAACCCGAGGTATTGAATTTTTCACGGCCCATTCAATTTGCTCATCGGTCGCATCGACCACTTTTTCTGTATACCGTTTTAATAACAAGCCATAGCCTAATTCTTTCTTAACCGCGTTAAAATCAGCGATTAATGTCTCACTTCTATCCCCTTCTCTAAGTTGCTGCAATAGACCATAGGCTTTCATTCCATTATGAATATGCTTGCGATTATTTTCTAAAATTTCAGTTAATCCCATTATGGGAGTATCAATTGAACGAGTACCAATTAATCCTAATAGCCAGGGGATTTTTATTGCATGATGAGTCACCATGGCTTCTTGATCTGGAATACCTATAACGGTAAAAGCAGCAGGCGCTTCTTCTGTGTGCCATTCAGCTTCAATAGCTGCTAATTTAGCTTTTTGCACCTCACCATCGGTATAGCCACTTTCATCCCCAAGCACAATAACTGCTAAAACTGAGGCCAAGCCAAACCCTGCTGCAATAGTATATGAGCGCTGTGCAAAAGCTGCATCTCGCCCCTTTAACATATAATAAGCACTGATTCCTAATACAAAAGCTGAAGCTGTTGTATATCCCGCGGCTACAGTATGCACAAACTTAACTTGGGCAGCTGGATTAAAAATCAACTCACTAAAACTAGTCACTTCCATCCGCATGGTTTCGTAATTAAATTCTGCACCTACTGGGTTTTGCATCCAGCCATTGGCGACTAAAATCCATAAAGCAGATAAGTTTGAGCCTAACGCAACCAACCAGGTAACCGTTAAATGCTGCCCCTTAGTCAGTTTATCCCAACCAAAGAAAAATAAACCAACGAAAGTAGATTCCATAAAAAAAGCCATTAAACCTTCAATAGCTAATGGAGCACCAAAAACATCACCCACGTAATGAGAAAAATAAGACCAATTCATACCAAACTGGAATTCCATCGTTAAACCTGTCGTTACCCCTAAAGCAAAATTAATCCCAAATAATTTTCCCCAAAATTGAGTCATATCTTTATATATTTCTCGGCCCGTCAACACATAAGTCGACTCCATAATAGCCAATAGAACAGACAATCCAATGGTTAGAGGGACGAAGAGAAAGTGATATAAAGAGGTCACAGCAAACTGCCAGCGAGAAAGCTCAACAACCGCATCTGAAATCATATGTAGCCCTTGGTGTAACGAATTTTATTACTAAACTTTAAGAATAGGCTAACTACCCATAGCTGGCAAGCCCTAATCTGGAGTAAAATAACTAAAATTTAAAAGAATAATACATTTATTCCGCCCAACCACTATAAAACCATGATTATCGTCATATCGCCATCAAAGACTTTAGACTTATCAACTCATAAATTTCAGACATTTACACTGCCTAGACAACTTACACAAAGCCAAGATCTTATTAATACCGCTAAACAACTTAGTGCAGAAGAACTGTCTAATTTAATGAAGATTAGTGATAAACTGAGCCAACTTAACTGGCAGCGCTATCGAGACTTCAATACACCTTTTTCATTATCGAATGCAAAACAGGCACTGTTGGCTTTTAAAGGTGATGTTTATGGTGGAATTGATTCAGATAATTACAGTATTGAAGACTTTGATTATGCCCAACATCATTTAAGAATTTTATCTGGTTTATATGGGGCCTTAAGACCTTTAGACTTAATACAAGCCTATCGTTTAGAAATGGGGACTCGCTTACAGAACCAGCACGGTAAAAATTTATATGAATTCTGGGGTAATCAGGTAACTGAATTACTAAACCAAGATTTTACCGAACAATCATCGCCAGTTCTTATCAACCTAGCCTCTAATGAATACTTTAAAGTCATTAAACCTAATTTATTAAACGCCAAAATCTTAACCCTAGCTTTTAAAGAGAATAAAGCAGGCGTGTACAAAACCATTGGTATTCATGCTAAACGAGCAAGAGGTTTAATGACTAATTTTATTATTAAAAACCGTTTATCAAAAGTAGAACACGTTAAGTCTTTTGCTTTGGAGAATTATATTTTCAACCCTAAACTATCATCAGAAAAAGAATGGGTGTTTAGTCGAGGTTAAGCTAACAAATAGATACTTTTAGATTGTTTTCAGGCTTCCTATTTTACCATTTATGGGTAAGTTTTTCTTTTTTAGCAACGGCTGCTAAGAATACTCTTCGCTTTTATCAGTTTTGCAAGAGGCTCAACATTTTAAATATTTTATGCCTTTGCTGCTTTAGCAATAGCTTTGGGTACAATGGTTTTACCAATGGGGGAAAGTGCAATTTTGGCAAGCTTAAAATGCTGAAGTCCAAAGGGAATCCCAATAATGGTTATACAACATAGTAAAGCAGCAAAAGCATGGCCAAGAGCCAACCATAATCCCGCAAAAACAAACCAGATTATATTCCCAAGCACCCCGGCTATTCCAGTGCCAATATCATTTTCACCCTTTAAGTCACGCCTATTAACCGCTTCATTTCCAAAAGGGAAGAAGGTAAACATTCCCATCACAAAACAGGATTTCCCCCAAGGGATACCAATAATGGTTAGGTAACAAATACACCCAATAATCCACCATAGCAACCCAAGTTCAAGTCCACCAAAAATGAACCACAAAATATTCCCTAAAAGCTTCATTATTTCCTCTTTATTATTTTATGTCTATGAAGAAGTCAATACCCTATCTAAGCCTAATAAACCGACAACATTCGTCAAAATATTATTCACCAAACCAAATTACCGATCCCCTATCGCCCGTTATCATAAAAAAAAACATGTCTCTAAATGTCTAAGGAATTAGTTAATCTTTATTTTTACGCTAAACACATCCACCAAAAAATAAATGCTATCCCCGTTACAGATAAGGCATTCCTATACTATACTTTGATAAATTTTATTAATTGAGATATCTAAAAATGGATAAAGAGAATCGAAATCACCCTAGGGTTTTCCCCAAAGGGCTAACAGCTAATATTAGTATAGAGCCTCCGCCTCCTAAAGATAAAATAAGCCTTGAAGGTACCATTATTGATATAAGCTATACAGGGATTAAAATAAAACTCAATACTCCTTTTAAGGAGTGCCTTCAAAAAAGTATAATTCTCATCAACTTAACATTACCTGAATCAGGTGTCCCTATTACCATTCGAGGCACCATCAAGCATTTAAATAATGATTCGGAATGTGGTTTACAATATGCCAATACTCACACTGAAAATGACGTTGATGATCTCATGTTTGAGTGTATAAAAATTTCAGACAATCATACTCAGAACACTCTAGATCTTAAATAAACCAGCAAAGTCTTATTGACCTTGCTGGTTTATCACCCTATAAGGACCGAGCCCTTAAAAAAGCCTGTTCAGAAATACTACCCCACTTTGTTACTTGAGATCTAAATTGAGTGACTGAATCATAAATCTTTTTCGATAGCGCATCTTTACCCGCCAACTCAAGCACCACTTCATCTGAAAGTTGTTTCAATGTTTTTAACACATCATCAGGCAATGGCAATACTTTGACCTTATGTTTATTAATTAGAGTATCTAAAGCTTGATTATTTCGCGCTGTATATTCCGAAATCATATCCATATTGGCCGCCTTACACGCGGTTAATACAATACTCTGTAAATCTTTTGGTAATGCATTAAATGCTTTTTCATTAATTAAAGCCTCCATGGTTGAACCAGGCTCATGCCAACCAGGATAATAATAATATTTAGCCACTTTATGAAAACCAAAGGCTAAATCATTATAAGGGCCTACCCATTCAGTTGCATCCAATGCGCCAGATTGTAAAGAAGTGAACAACTCTCCACCTGGCATATTAACCGTAGTTCCACCTGCACGCCTTAGAACCTCACCACCCAGACCAGGAATACGCATTTTAAGCCCTTTCAAGTCATCAATCGTTTTAATTTCCCGATTAAACCAGCCCGCCATTTGTACGCCAGAATTGCCCGTAGCCGCAGGAATAATACCAAAAGGTTTATATAGCTCGCGCCATAATTCCATACCGCCGCCATAATATAGCCAAGCATTCATTTCTTGTGCGGTTAAGCCAAAAGGTATCGCGGAGAAAAACTGGCTTGCCGCCGCCTTTCCTTTCCAATAATAAGCGCCCGAATGTCCCATTTCTGCAATACCATTTGATACCGCATCAAACACTTCAAAAGCTGGGACTAATTCTTTAGCACCATATACTTTAACTTTTATTCGCCCACCACTCATTTCAGTGATCATTTTTGCTAATAAATTGGCATTAGTCCCCAGCCCTGGAAAATTTTTAGGCCATGCCGTAACCATTTTCCATTTAAATTCAGTGCCAGCATAAGCAACATTAGATGCTGTTAATGCAGATGCAGCGGCCATCGAACCAACACCCGCCTTTTGTATAAAATCACGCCTTTTCATATTTCAACCCATTTAATAACTTGGGAAAATACTAAAGGTAGAATAAGAAAAGAGCAAGGTTGTTGTTATTGTTTATGTCCTAAATAAAACGCAGGGCCTCTGTATTTTATTTTATCGCAAGCGGCATTAAGTTCTTTAACCACCAACACCTCCCTGCCATAGCCTAATAATTTTTCAAGCATTCTGTTTAATTGCCAGCTCGGAAAGCCATACCTAACACCTCTACGGTTTAACCTCATCCTGTGCAAACCCAGCACAAGCGCTATTTCATCATCTTTATGATGATAAAATTCATAAAAAAGCCCACCTGAAAAAAGATCACTTGGCTAAAAAAACGCCAGCGATAAAAATAATATTGCTGTCTTACCGTCTTAAAATTTTTGGGTATAACAAATGATGCTGTGATTTTGCCATCATCAAAAAAGACAAAATACTTTTGTAAAAAAGAAAACTCCAGCAACAGACGCTGCCGTAATTGATAACTATCCGCATGTAATAAATGCCCCCAATACGAAGCCAAAGTCGCTCTACATTGCTCCAACACCTCATAATCAAAATGATAAACCCTACAATCAGCTCGTATCTCAAGCAACTGCTTTTGATACCCGTGCAACCTCTGCCTTAACTGATTAATCACCCGACGGCGAGGCAATAAATAATCCCGACGGACAATATAGCCTAAAAAATCCACCCCACTATTGATAGCTTGGCTATCTTTCACGCTTTATATTCAAACTTAAACCCAGCTCTGTTTGTAAAAAACTCTCAA
>CAZMQH010000055.1:0-11555 GCA_964568245.1 uncultured Methylomarinum sp. | reverse complement strand
CCTACGAGATCTAGGTACATTATTTATTACTGACTCCCTTACCACAGGTTAATTTTAAAATAATATAATGCCCCCACAAATTCAGACAACAAAAGCCAGACATCTTATTCCGATTTAGTTAATATTCCTAAAAACTGGTGAGGTAAAATGAGCAAAAAAGCAGCTCCGTTAAAGCTTACCTCACTGACTTGACGACTTATCGGGATAAAATTTTAGCCTCCCTCGCGTGCTATATTCACTTGGTTTCAGCTTGTTCCCTGGCACCTACTGCGGACTAAAAATCATCACTTCGCTGTTGCTTCGTTTCCCTGGTTTTCAGCGCCTGTTGCCGCATTAATTGCAGATAAAACTTACCTGGGCCTGCACTAAACAAATTAACCACCTGACATAAATTCGACAGGTAATTTAACGTTGACATGCACATCTCTCACTCTATACATGCCTTCTGTATAGCTAGGAGGCTGTCCGAGAATAGAAAACCTGCTACGGAAAAAGCCCTTTTGGCCATTTTTTCCGTTCATTTTCGTTAAATAGCACAACTATTCGCCTCAAATGAACAAAAAAACTGACTCAAAAGGGCTTTTCCTCGCGACGGTTTCTATTCTCGGACAGCCTCCTAGTATCAAAATCTTTAGTAAAAATCCCTTCTAGCTATTGAGTATGCATAGTTTGTAATGATTCAACTCTTTCGTCTAAATAATGTTTTGTTTCAGGGATTAATTGCAATTTTGCATAGAAAGTTTCAGTAACCGCTCCTAAACTAGGAATTATTTGCGGGCCAGCTTCCTTTAACAAAGATTCATACTCTACTGTTAAACTTGTAAATGATTTTGCATATTGGGTTAATTTTTCAAAATCGTGTGTCATCTTTCTACGCTTCCTCCTTGGTGTTATGACAGAAGTATAAGACACTGTTAAACAGATGGTAGTTTAAATCTTTGATCTGTGATAGTAATCATATTCAGTGTTAGTCTGGCGGCATGCATCGCCTGCTTGAATAACACTTATAAATAACTTATTCTCTTGATATTTTGTAAAATGGTACTATATCCTTAGTTAATTACTAGGTTATTATTTTTAATCGGAGTCTTAGATGACACAAATTACCAAAGCAGCTGTAGAAGACCTGCTTAAATCTATTATTGATCCCAATGTTGAAACAGACTTAGTTTCAGCCAAATCAATTAAAGACATTACAATTTCTGGCAATGATATTAGCCTTACCATTTCACTAGGTTATCCCGCTAAAAGTTATTTGGATACGCTACAGTCTACTGTTACAGATAAATTAAACAGCATGGCTGGTGCTGGTAACATTACGGTATCTGTCAGCTCTGACATTATTTCTCACTCTGTTCAACAAAGTCTGCAACCAATCCCTAGCGTAAAAAATATTATTGCGGTTGCTTCTGGTAAAGGTGGCGTGGGTAAATCAACTACCTCTGTGAATTTGGCTTTAGCTTTGGCATCAGAGGGTGCAACGGTGGGCATTCTAGATGCCGATATCTACGGTCCAAGTATTCCTACTATGTTGGGCTTATCAGGCTATCCTGCAAGTGACGATGGTAAAAGAATGAATCCTAAAGTTTCCTTTGGTATTCAAACTATTTCTATTGGATATTTAATAGAAGAAGACCAACCGATGATTTGGCGTGGCCCGATGGTCACTAATGCCTTGCAACAGTTATTGAAAGATACCAACTGGGATAATCTTGATTACTTAATTGTTGATTTACCCCCGGGTACTGGCGATATTCAATTAACACTAGCTCAACAAATCCCTGTGACCGGTGCTGTTATTGTGACTACACCTCAAGATATCGCTTTGATTGATGCTCAACGTGGTTTAGGTATGTTTGAAAAAGTGAATGTACCTGTACTCGGCATTATTGAAAATATGAGCATGCATATCTGTAGCAATTGCGGCCATGAAGAAGCTATTTTTGGTCAAGGTGGCGGTGCAGCAATGGCCAAGAAAAACAATATGGATTTATTAGGTTCTTTACCTTTAGATATTAAAATTCGTGAATTTGCTGATTCGGGTAGACCCACCGTTGTGGCTGACCCTGATGGTCGCCCTACGGAAATTTATAAATCTATTGCTCGTAAGATGGCGGGTAAACTAGCCTTACAGGGGAAGGATTATAGTAGTAAGTTCCCTAATATTGTTATTCAAAATACTTAAATAAACCAAGACTCTCCAGAAAAGGTGGATTAGGTTTTTTTAGCGATGCTAAAACCTAACCCACCCTACATCTACATATCGCCTATCGGTGCAGATAATGCATCTGATACTAATTGATCAACATTACTGCCTGTTAGTGATTTTAAAAAGGCCACTAAATCAGCTATTTCTTTTTCAGTTAACCCCAATGGTTTAATTAAGCCATCAAGATTCTCATTACTGATCCCACCTTGGTTATAAAAGCTAAGTACATCCTCCAAAGTTGAAAGAGAGCCATTATGCATATAGGGCGCTGTTAAGCTAAGATTGCGTAATGATGGTGTTTTATACTTCCATCGATCCTGAGGATTTTGAGTGATTTCATATTGTCCTAAATCACTTTCTTTTTCTTCTGTAATGGATGCAAGATGCTCGCTATCAACCTCTATATAGATACCTGGTGCAATTTGAATTTTCTGGGTTTTTGCAAATATTCCCATCGATTGCTGATAACCCAGCCCAGTATTATGTAATTGATTATCACTAAACAAAGCGTAGTTTTTATCAATGGTATGGCATGTACTGCACCCCGCTTTTCCTGTAAATAACTTAAACCCCTTTTTTACTGCTGAATTAACCGCTTTTTTTTGTTTTCCAAAATACCATTGATCAAAAGGGGAGTTTGCTGAATTTAAACTGCGTTCATAACTGGCAATAGCTTGACCGATCGTTAGCATATTCGCTGGATTATCAAAGCTTTGTTCAAATAAATTATCATAATCTGCTAATGATTTTATTTTATCAACGACATGGCCAACGGAAGGATTACCCATTTCATTATGGGCTAAAAACGGTCCCCACACTTGTTGCTCCAAACTATTTTCACGCCCATCATGAAACAGTATTTTTGCATAAGCCAGATTATAAATAGTAGGGCTATTACGTCTTACCGTACGCCCTTCAATTCCAACCGCTGTTGCCATTTCATTACTACTAAAACCTTGCTCAGGAATATGGCACATGGCACAAGAGAAGGTGTTATTAAGGGATAAACGGCGATCAAAAAATAGTTTTCTTCCTAAGTCTATTTTTTTTGCAGTAACGGGGTTATCTTCAGGTGCAGGTGCCAAGGGTAGACCTAATTGTGGCTTCCAGCTATTGTCATATAAATTGACGCTTTCAGCTTCAATCTCTATTTCTGCGTTTACTTGTTGAGGGTTTTTATTATTTATTTCTTGAATCAGCGTTTTTACATCATTAACCAAAGTATCTGCATGTAAAAATGAAATACTATAAATATTACGTATTTTCTTATTTTTATCAATCAGATAAACCCGTAAAATATGGGAAAAAGTCCCAGTAAAATTGCCCTGTTCATCATAAACTTTTTGAATATCTTGTTGATACTGTTCTAATATCGGTTGCAGTTGTTGTTCGGATTGCGTGGTTAAAAACTGCCAATCGACAATATCATTTTTAAAACCTTTGGCGTAATTTCCCATAACTTCAGGCTTATCATGCAGAGGATTAAAACTGAGCGTTAGCAAGCGTATTTTTTTAGCCAGTTCTGGTTCTTTTTGTAAACGCCTATTTATTTTATGAAAAACACCTGTGGCCAAAGGGCAGCCATTAACATCACTGCAAGTTGAGTAAATAAAGCTGAGTAAAACAATTTTATCCCCCATCAGATTATGCAATTGTAGCTCTTGATTGGCTGTAGATAATACGGTTCCATCTGCAGCTTTATCTATAACAGCTAATGAATAGCTACCTACTGGTGGGGCTTTAAATGTTAATGCACTATAGCCTGGTGCTAGAATCGTTGGATTCGCAGATACTATTCCACTGTAAAATAAAGCAGTTACCCATATTTTGAGTATTGTTTTCATGTTATCCCCAGTGTTGTTAAGAGATATTAACCAGTTCGTAGGTTGGTAGGGTGAGTAATGAAACACAGGTTGAAGAAGAAAAACAATGACTAAAACCGAACTGAATTTAAAAAAACATGAAATTTCAAGTAGGAGGGGCCTATTGGCCCCTCCTACTCATAAAAACAACATCGTTTCCAATATATCTTTTTTAACCCGTGTTTAGTTCATAGTCATTTATTATTTCTTTAAACCATAAAGAGAATAAGCTCCAAAACGCATTTGATGAGCTCGGCCTAATTTTTGTTTAATAAAATCAATAGAAAATTGTTCAGCCAGTTTCTCTCCATCCCAGCTAAATAATTTTAAATATTGCTCATTATCCTTACCTTTTTTATCCCAATTAGCCAGTAATGATGAGCTGTAATACAAGCGTTTTCCATCCCAACTAGAAGACAGCATATTCACTTGAGAGCCAATTTTTTGTTCAAACACTTGCTTTGGATTAAAAGGGTCTGAAATATCAAACCCACGGGTTTTACCATCCATAAAAGTATTGACCCACAACATATTGTCATCACTTTGAATGGATATATCTACAGGTAGAGGTATTTTGCTTGGATCGCCAATATCAGCTACTTCTTTAGCTTGCCATTCGCCTTGCTTATCTTCATAAATTAACCAAATTTTAGAGGTAAGCGCTGTCGTGGTAAAACAATAATTATGATTGGTATCCAAAGCACAACGAATTTCTAAAGGTGCACCAGGAACATCAAATATTTTTTTAGGCTGACGTGTGTGTAAATCCCACTGAACGACTGTATTACCAAAATGTTTCATGGCTTCAGGATCCGCCAACATTTTGCCAAAATCCATCATATAGTTTGACCAACCTGTAAACGATGAAGTAAACATTGCATTACGTCGCGGTAACACTCTGACATCATAACCAAAACCATCAGCAAACTTGCCTGTTTTTATGGCTCCCTGTAAATCACTATCCGTAGGTGTCCAATGGGTAGTGATATATTTACCTTTATTACTATATTCCACCAAAGCAGTACGACCACCATGATCTTTATTGTTCGACAAACCTGTAATCATCATTCTGCCTGGTAAAGCATAAGTAGTATGAGGACCAACAACGCCACCACTTTTGCTAACAAAATCAGTAATTACTTTAGTTAATACAGGTTTTGCTGGATCAGTATGTACATCAAAAATAAATATTTTATTAGTATCTAATCCACCCGCCCATAAATATTTTCTATCATCGGTAAACCCTGAATGGTGTGCTTCATTTCGTCCACCAACAGATATAGTGTTGATCACTTTGCCATAATTTTTAGACTTTGGATTTACGCTAACCGTCACCAACTTATCTTGCTCATCTCCCAGTCCCTCTATTCCTAAAGTCCAAACATAAACAAAATCTTCCTGTCCTGTTATTTTAGCCATATAAGGGGACTGACAAGTTTCATCGGCTTGAATCGGGGCTGTCGTCAATAGCACAGTCGCACTAAAGATACAGGATTTTATAAAATTTTTATGCATTTTCCTTCCTCAATTAATTATTTTTATAGTTTTACAAAGTATGATGTTTTTTATTCTCCCGTTGTCGGATCGATCATGGTTTTTATTTCAGCTATTGAATTTGCAGGAAATCCACCTTTTTCTGCGTGTATTCGGATAGTTTCCTCATCTGCTGCAATATAAATACAATATACTTTATCAGCAGTTACATAGCTTTCTAACCACTGGATTTTCGGTCCCATTTCGTGCAAAACACAACAGGATTTTTGTGAAATCTGTTGTAAATCATTGGCTGATAAATCACCAGCACCTGGTATTTCTCTTTCAATAATATACTTAGGCATAATAGCCTCCTTTTATGATATACGACCAGTCATCTTAAATAATATGGTAAAAAAATCATTATTAATTCTTGTTCCCCTAGGCTCCGAGGAAACACAGTCTATACGCGCTGCCTTACCAAAACTCGGCGCGTTTCTAATGAGTTCCCACGCAGCTCGTGGAAACTAGGAGGCTGTCCGAGAATAGACAATCTGCTACGGAAAAAGCCCTTTTGGCCATTTTCTCCGTTCATTTTCGTTAAATAGCGCAACTATTCGCCTCAAATGAACGAAAAAACTGACTCAAAAGGGCTTTCCCTCGCGACGATTTCTATTCTCGGACAGCCTCCTAGGTTTGGTATACATTATTTCTGCACAGTTTCCTTAAAATAATCATCCAGCAAAGTGTCCCAACATATTTGTAAAGGCTCAACAGATTTGGCTATTTTCATTTGTAACAACGCTCCCTGCCAGCTACTAAACAGTAAATCAGCCATATTTTTTGCAGAACGGTCTTTTCTTACCACCCCTTGCTGCTGGGCCTGCAATAATGCAGACTCTTGTAACAAATTGTAGCGTTCAATTGTTAGTAATAACGAACGCCGACACTCTTCACTGGTATCACCTACTTCTCCCATCATATTACCGAGTAAACAGCCGCCTTTGTAACCAGACTTTTCAACTTCGGCAATTAATTCAGCATAATAGTTTTTTAGTGCAGTCAAACCATCGATATCGGGTACTTGCAGATGCTTATTTAATAATTCAATAAAAGGCTCAATATAATGGATAATGGCTTCTGCTGCAAACGCCTCCTTACTGCCAAAATAATTATAAAAAGAACCTTTAGGGATATTGACCACATCAAGAATTTCTTTTAAACCAGTCCCATGATAGCCCTGATCCATCAGCATTTTCACACCTTGGTCTAGTAGTTTTTCTCTTTTAATTTGTTTGTTAGTTTGCATTACCATGTAATTATTATGTGACCAGTCGTCTTAAAATGCAATCATTAATTTATTCCTCCTCCCAAAATAAGATTTATAAACATTCCTATATTCAGTGCTGGCACGCATTATGGTATGGTATAAAGTTAATTTTTAACAAAAATGATGACTTGAAGATAGATTATGGGTATTAAAGCAGATAAATGGATTCGTCGAATGGCGAATGAAAATGGAATGATCGAACCGTTTGAAGCAGGACAAGTCAGAGAATCGGAGCAAGGACGTATTATTTCTTATGGCACATCAAGCTATGGATACGATGTACGCTGTTCAAATGAGTTTAAAATTTTTACTAATATTAATTCTGCTATTGTCGATCCAAAGAATTTTTCTGAAGAAAGTTTTGTTGATATAAAATCTGATGTTTGTATTATTCCTCCCAACTCTTTTGCCTTAGCTCGCACCGTTGAATACTTTCGGATTCCTCGTGATGTTTTAACCATTTGTTTAGGTAAATCAACTTATGCTCGTTGCGGCATTATTGTTAATGTCACCCCTTTAGAGCCTGAATGGGAAGGGCATGTAACCTTAGAATTCTCTAACACTACACCTTTACCTGCAAAAATTTATGCAAATGAAGGGGTTGCTCAAATGTTATTTTTTACAGGTGATGAAGTCTGTGAAACTTCTTATAAAGATAGAGGTGGGAAATATCAGGGGCAACAAGGGGTTACTTTACCTAAAGCCTAATTGAAAGGGTCATTGTCATCTCGAACTAAAAGGAGAGATCTTGCTGTTATCGAATTAAGGTCTCTCCTAAAGTCGAGATGACAGAATACAGGCCATTCGTGAAATAACATGTACTAGTCGGTCTGTTTCGTCATCCAACCAGCGAGGAAACCTTTCAGACAGAAGTTCGCCGCTAATGCATCTTAGTATTTTTCAGAATGACAGCATTAGGTATGATTACAGGCGGTACTTGCACAAAAAAACCTTTATCGTCCAAACTAAGTAAAACATTACTTACATCGACTCTGGCTAATTTTCGTTCTGGGGTTATTTCTAATGCCATTACAAACTCAAGTCTACCAAAACTCTTTAATAAAGGCTCGGGGATTTCTGAAAAATCATCTTTCTTTTGCAGATAAAGATAAAGTTCATCTTTTTTAAGGCTTTTATAAATATAGCTTTGCATTACAATAATCCATTCATTTCAAATTCTAACTATTTTAGCACTTATGGAAGATACCCCGATCAAACCAGAAAATTTCTTTAAAACATCCTGCTATTTTGAGGGATCTCTTATTTTAGTGGCTATTGTTTTAGGCTGGATAGCGGATATAGATCCTTTTGAATATTTGTATTTCTCTGAAAATGCTCTGTTATATGGTTTATTTGGCACAGTCCCCTTGTTTCTGATATTTTTGGCCATGCAGCAAATGCGCATTGCTTCTGTACAACAAGTCAGACAAATTTTAATGGACACTTTAGGCCCGAGCTTACATAAATATAACTGGGCAGACTTATTTATCTTGGCTGCCATTGCAGGTGTTTCAGAAGAAATTTTATTTCGAGGCGTTATTCAACCTTGGATGGAAAACTCCTGGGGAATGACTGCGGGCTTAATTGCCAGCAATATTTTGTTTGGCTTAGTGCATGCAGTCACGCCTTTATATGCGGTATTGGCCACTAGTGTAGGAATTTATCTTGGTTTGTTTTTAGATTATGGCGGGGAACGTAACCTAATGACACCTATTGTTATTCATGCCGTATATGATTTTTTAGCCTTTTTAGTTATTATGAAGCTGTATCGTAAAAAACTAGAAAACACACCAGATCAATAATTTTTTAGGGAAACCATGACAGTCAATAATCAACAAAAATCTGAACTAACTTTGCACTGGGTTATTGTTGGCATGATGCTGGCCATGCTGATTGTCTACAATATTATTTGTCATACCATCGGTAACGATATAAAAATTAATTTACCGGAAGAGCAACGTATTTTTATTCGTAGCATTCTTTATGTGATTACTATTATTCTATTCCCTCTCACCAATTTATT
The DNA here is from genome assembly GCA_964568245.1 of uncultured Methylomarinum sp. Taxonomy (GTDB): domain Bacteria; phylum Pseudomonadota; class Gammaproteobacteria; order Methylococcales; family Methylomonadaceae; genus QPIN01. The sequence continues at coordinate 2,658 of CAZMQH010000055.1, read as the reverse complement.
ACGACATATTTTGCTAAGACTTAATCAGACCATGCCTGGGAATAATCCTGCAAAAAATCGTTATTTAATGACGACGATTATTACTTTGTCATGTATCGAAGTGGTGGGAATGTTTGGTTTTGTGATGTTTATGCTGGGCGATGACGTTAACTCTTTATATATATTCAGTACACTAGGCCTATTAGGGCTTTTTTTACATAGACCTAGAGAGCAAGAATTGAGACAAATTATTGAAGCATTAGAGAATCAATAAAAATAGGTAGGGTGAGCAATACTCACCCAATCAATTAGTCTAGGTTTATCACTTCAAAAGCATGCGTGATATCTACTGATTTTCCTAACATAATAGATGCCGAGCAATATTTTTCAGCTGATAACTTTACCGCTCTGTCAACCACCGCATCTTTTAAGTTTTTACCTGTCACTTTAAAATGCAAGTGAATAGAACTAAAAACACTAGGGACAGCATCAACACGTTCTGCTGTTAGTTCGGCGACACAGTCAATAACTTCATGCCGGCCTTTTTGTAAAATATCCATCACATCATAAGAAGAACAGCCGCCTAAACCTAATAGAATCATTTCCATGGGGCGAATACCAATATTACGACCGCCATGATCAATAGGGCCATCCATTACAACAGAATGCCCACTCCCACTTTCCCCAACAAACGCTCTACCATCAATCCATTTAACTGTTGCTTGCATTAAATTCTCCCCGCTAAAAAAAATAGTCTATAATTTTACAATGGAAAGGCAGATATTATTGATTTTTTATTTTAAATACTGCATTGTAATCAAGGTAATCTAGTTAAACAGGGTATGTTAGCATGTCATTAATCGAAAAAAATCAAATTAATCAGAATGCTTTAGAGCACTTTTTACGGCTTTGCCATACTAGAAGTTATCCAAATAAAGCCATTATTATTAGGCCAGGTGATATTGGCGATAAATTATTGTTTATTATTGAAGGCTCTGTCAGTGTAAGCGTAGAAGATGAAAGTGGACACGAATTAATTTTAGCCTATCTCAATAAAGGTGAGTTTATTGGTGAGGTCGGTATTTTTAAAGGTTCAGAAACAAGAACAGTCACGGTAAAAACACGTACAAAATGTCAGCTTGCTGAAATTTCTTATGAGCGACTCAAACAAGCCTTAAAAACTGAATTATCCGAATATGCCACCGAAATTTTATACATGCTAGGTGAGCAACTATCTTCTCGCTTATTGATTACCAGTCGTAAATACCAAGATCTTGCTTTTATGGATGTGGAAGGCCGTATTGCTCGTACTTTACTGGATTTATGTAAAGAACCCGATGCCATCACCCACCCTGATGGTATGCAATTAAGTATTACCCGCCAAGAAATAGGCCGCATAGTCGGTTGCTCTAGAGAAATGGCTGGAAGAGTTTTAAAAGAACTGGCTGATAAAGGCCTAATTTCTGCACATGGCAAAACCATTGTGGTATTTGGTACTCGCTAGTCTATTGATTATGACCCATATTTTATTGCTGTTTACGGGGGGAACCATAGGCTCTACAGCAATTAACGGTACTGTAAATACAGATAGCAAACAGGCTTATAAGCTACTTAGCTTATTTGAACAATCAAATACTGATTCACACAGTCTTCAATTTAAAACCTTACAACCCGTTCAGATATTAAGTGAAAACCTTATACCATCAGTTTGGGAAACCCTTATCCAAGCGATTGAAGCAGAAAATATTGCTGAATATGATGGCATTATCATTACCCATGGCACTGATACTTTAGCTTTTACAGCGGCCGCTTTAGGTCTGTATTTTAATTCAATTAAAATACCTATTCTATTAGTCTCTAGTAATTATCCCTTAGATAACCTTCAAGCAAATGGTTTAACTAATTTTGACTGTGCAGTTGAATTTATCAAACAAAGGAAACAAGCCGGCGTTTTTGTCCCTTATCAAAACCCAAATTCAGATACCTTAATCCACTTAGCCACAAGACTCTCCTCTTCTTTACAGCTTAGCGGGAATTTTTTCAGTGTACAATCTAAGGCTTATTTACAATTTAAAAATAATAGCTTTCAACAGCTCAACTCTTTAACTCAGCAAGTTTGCATACCAACAAAGTTGAAAGCTGCATTTTCAAAAACAATTCTATTAATCAAACCTTATCCTGGGCTTGATTATTCTCATTTTCAGTTAGATACCGTTGATATTATTCTGCATGACCTTTATCACTCAGGAACAGCTTGTTCAACTGGCAATTGGGGCGGTAACTATTCACTCTCTGCTTTTATAAAGAAATGTAAACTCAATAACCTCCCTTTTTATATGGCTCCTGCTATTCACTCCAGCGATGCATATGACAGTACTCGATCTTTAATAGAACAAGGTGCCAAAATGATTTGGAATATGTCCCTTGAAGCAGCCTATGTAAAACTATTATTAGCCTATGGAAATTTCACAGATAATCAGTCAATTAATCAATTCCTAGAAAATGATATAGCCTTTGAGCATATCTAAATTTCAAATATTAAATGTACTTTGTAGGAGCGTCCGCCCTCGGCGCGAATAAAATGATGCTCTTTTCTCTAAAAAAATCAATTATCAATCGCGCCGAGGGCGGACGCTCCTAAATCATGAATTTTAATTAACTTGTTCAAGCGATCAAAAT
>CAZMQH010000054.1:0-11557 GCA_964568245.1 uncultured Methylomarinum sp. | reverse complement strand
ATTTTTAAAGCAAAAATATTGTATGCGTTAATATAAAAAGAAAGTTTTTCATTTCTGTTATTAATTTTATCTAATTGAAAATTAGATATATCTAAGTAAGCCTTTTCTAAACTACCGTTCCTGTTAAGGTTTTGATAATCAACCAGTGTTAAAGCAACACCGTTTTTCACACCTGGTCTAATATGCTTTAATACAGATTCATAATGACCCCACTCAGGTTCATCAGCAATAAGTTGTCCTGCTGAAAAAACTAAAATCATAATTAAGATAAGTGATCGCATTTTATTCTCTGCTAATATTTCATTTATATTTTGTCGAATAAACTAATCTAACCTTAGGAATGAGCACGGAATAACTTGAGCAACTGGCGTAGGATTTTTGTTCGTATTCAAGGCGTATAAATAAGCGCATAGCAAGCTACGCAACTATTTATACAACGCGGAAGACGGACAAAAAGACACGTTAGTTGCTCAAGTTATTTCGTGCACGTTCCTTACCTTTAATTGTAAAGTTTATGTAATTACTCAACATAACAACAGCTACTCTTAAGCCCTCTCTTGCTGGAAAGGGTGCTGATGGGTCGTTTATCAACTAGTTACTTACAAATTCATTATTTAGGTACTTATAACCTATGCTTATTGTAATTATTATCATACAATCAATTTATTTCTTGGGCCTAGCCGTTATTTCTATATGATGCTCCACCAGTTAGTTAGCATTGCTAAAAACCATTCACCTAATGCTGTGGCAATAATCCATAAAGATAAAATTTGGAATTACCAAGAGCTTGGCTCTCTAATTCAGCAACAATCTCAAGCCTTGCTTGCTTTAGACCTAAAACCTCAACAACGTGTTGCGGTATACCTTCCCAAACAAATAGAAACAGTCACTAGTTTTTTCTCTGTTTGCCAAGCTGGAGCAGTATTTGTCCCCATTAACCCTGTCCTTAAAGCCGTACAAGTCAAACACATTTTAACTGACTGTAATGTACAAATATTAATTACATCTAACAGTCGACTAAATAGTCTAAAATGTGTTCTGGAAAATTGTCCTGAACTACAGACTATTATTGTTGTTGAAAACGTAACAGCTGAAATTAAAACTGTTTCAAATAAACAACTACTTAGCTGGAATCAATTTGTAAGTCTTTCAGATCAACAAGTTTTACCCGTGCTTATAGATAGCTCAATCGCTGCTATTCTTTATACATCAGGCAGTACTGGCAATCCAAAAGGCGTTGTTTTGTCTCATCGTAATATAGTGGCAGGGGCTGAAAGTGTGTCTAAATACCTGAACATTCAACAACAAGATAAAATACTTGCAGTACTCCCCTTTAGTTTTGATTATGGCTTAAATCAATTAATCTGCACCATTTTTAAGGGTGCAAGCTGTGTTTTACTAGATTATTTATTACCTCGTGATGTCATTAAAGCCTTGGATAAATACAATATTACAGGTCTTGCCTCTGTCCCTTCCTTATGGGCTCAACTTGCACAAATTGATTGGCCTAAAAACATTAGTGAGCACTTGCGTTTTATGACTAACTCGGGCGGAAAACTGCCCCAGACTATATTAGATTCCATTCAAAAAAAGTCTCCTGACAGCCAGTTTTATTTGATGTACGGATTAACAGAAGCTTTTCGGTCGACTTACCTTCCTCCTGATAAATTACAATCTCACCCCAATTCAATCGGTAAAGCGATTCCTAATGCAGAAATTATGGTGGTACGAGAAGATGGTACTCTATGTAATCCTAACGAAATAGGTGAACTTGTCCATAAGGGTTGTTTAGTCGCTCAAGGTTATTGGAATGATGCAGAAAAAACAGCTAAAAGGTTTAAACCAGCGCCCAACCAACTTAAAGGGCTACCGTTAACTGAAATAGCAGTCTGGTCAGGCGACCAAGTTAAAATGGATGAAGACGGTTATTTATACTTTATTGGGCGAAAGGATGAAATGTTAAAAACATCAGGGTATCGAGTAAGTCCTACTGAAATAGAAGATGTTATTTACAATTCTGGGTTAGTAAAAGAAGTCGCCGCTATTGGTATCCCTCATGAATCACTTGGACAAGTCATTTTTGCTATTATTAGTCCAGAGAAAAAAAATGAATTTGATGCATCAATGTTAATGCAACACTGTAAATCACACATGGCAAATTTTATGGTTCCTGCTAAAATCATTGTTATAGACATCTTACCAAAGACCCCTAATGGTAAAATTGACAAAAATAAACTCATTGCTCAGTTTTCTAATCAATAATGAATAAACCTCAGCATCATAACCGTACCTTGTTTCCAAGCAAAGATAATGAATTACTCGTTGGAGGAATCAAGTTGACTCAACTTAGCCAGCAATTAGGGGCAACACCTTTTTATGCTTATGATCGTCAGTTGATGACTCAAAGAATGGATGAGTTACGTCAACAAATGCCTAGTGATTTAAAAATACACTATGCAATAAAAGCGAACCCTATGTCTGCCTTAGTTCAACATATGGCAACGCTAGTTGATGGGTTTGATCTTGCCTCATCCCAAGAAATGTTAACCGCTCTCAATACGCCGATGCCTGCCAACTCTATTAGTTTGGCAGGGCCTGGCAAGCGAATTGAAGAATTACAACAGGCTATTGCTGCTGGTATTACCCTTCATGTTGAATCATTTAATGAGCTAGAATCTATTGCCCAGATAGAACAGAAAATAGGGCTACCTGCACACATAGCCATAAGAATAAACCCAGCCTTTGAGCTTAAAACTTCGGGTATGAAAATGGGTGGGGGCCCAAAACCCTTTGGTATTGATGAAGAACAACTCCCTACTTTATTAAAACGTATAAAAACGCTTAAGCTTGATTTTATTGGTTTTCATATATACAGTGGCTCCCAAAACCTGAAAGCCGAGTCGATTATTGATGCTCAACAACATAGCTTTAACTTGGCCGACAGATTGTCTGAACACTGCCCAGGCCCAATACAGAAACTTAATATTGGAGGCGGCTTTGGAATTCCCTATTTTCCTGGAGAAAAACCTTTAAATACCCCGCAAGTTGGCGATGCTTTAGAAATATCAATGAGTGCTTTTAAAGCAAAACACCAGCAGGCTGAAGTGATTATTGAGCTGGGGCGATATCTTGTGGGTGAAGCGGGCATCTACGTGAGCAAAATAATTGATAAGAAAATTTCACGCGGTCAAACGTATTTAGTGGTTAATGGTGGTTTACATCACCATCTTGCTGCTTCTGGTAATTTTGGACAGGTTATCAGGAAAAACTACCCTGTGGCAATAGGAAATAAAATAAAAGCTAGCTCAAAGGAAACGGTTTCTATCGCTGGCCCATTATGTACTCCTCTAGATATTCTTGGAGATAAAATATCATTACCTACCGCTGAAGTGGGTGATTTTGTGGTACTTTATCAATCAGGTGCATACGGCTGCACAGCGAGTCCCCATCATTTTTTAAGCCAACCAGCCTGTATAGAAGCTATAATTTAATATTCTGGCACTAATTACTCACAAAACTTAATTATATTAGCAATGAATAACGACACTCAAAAATCAAGTAATGTAGTCTGGCATCAAGCCACTGTTAACAGAAAACGTAGAGAAGAAAAAAACCAACATAAATCAGTTGTTCTTTGGTTTACTGGACTTTCTGGCTCAGGAAAATCAACACTTGCCCATGCCGTTGAAGAAATGCTTTATAACTTTGGTTTAAATACCTTTGTATTAGATGGCGATAATGTTCGCCATGGTCTTAATAAAGACTTGGGGTTTAGCGATATCGATCGAAAAGAAAATATCCGGCGTATCAGTGAAATATCAAAACTGATGTTAGAAGCTGGCATTATTACTTTAACTGCTTTTATCTCCCCCTTTAAAGAAGAGCGAGCAATGGCAAGAAGTTTAATGCCACACGGTGACTTTATTGAAATCCACTGTTACTGTCCACTTGAAACATGTGAAACTCGAGATGTTAAGGGTTTATACAAAAAAGCCCGCAATGGAGAAATAAAAGACTTTACCGGTATATCTTCCCCTTATGAAGCACCCACTAATCCTGAATTAAGAGTCGATACTCATAGCTTGTCTTTAGATGAAAGTGTTGCGAAAGTAATACAATTATTAAAGACGCGACATATTATTCCCTCTAAAAAATAAAGCCTTAAATACTGCAGCCAATGCCATTCATTCAAAATAAAAAGATAAGCTTCCCTGTTTATATCGTTTCAATTTTAGTACTTTCCATTATCATATTTTTTGATACATGGCAGTCATTAGTTGCTATCTGGATGCGCTCAGACACTTATGCTCATGGTTTTTTAGTCATCCCTGCAAGTATTTGGTTAATCTGGCAAAACAAAGCATTACATCCTTTCTTGCACCCTACAAAACCTAGTTATTTAGGCGCTGTATTTATTTCACTTAATGGTTTGCTTTGGTTATTTGCCTCAATTACCCAGACATTGGTTATTCAACAATTTGCATTGGTAGGCATGTTAATTGGCAGTTACTGGCTGTATCTTGGCACTAGTACAATAAAAAAATTACTTTTCCCTACCCTATTTTTATATTTTATGGTTCCCGTAGGAGAAGCACAATTACTGCCTTACTTAATGCAGTTTACCGCTGATTTTACTATTGCATTACTTAGGCTATTAGGATTTAGCGTATATAGAGAAGGCTTACATTTCACATTGGTTTCGGGTCAGTGGTCTGTGGTTGAAGCTTGTAGTGGCGTACGTTACTTAATTTCTTCACTCACTTTAGGCACCATCTATGCCTATATAACTTATACAAATAATTATAAACGTGCTTTTTTTATTCTCTGTGCCTTAATTGTACCTATTTTTGCGAATGGTTTACGTGCGTTAATGATTGTGTTGATTGGTCATTATAGCGGTATGACATTAGCAACAGGGGTAGACCATATTGTTTATGGTGCTTTATTTTTTGCAATTATTATTTTTATTATGTTTTATATTGGTTCTTTTTGGCGAGACCCTGAAATAAAACCAGAAAATGTATCTACTGAAGACAACCTGCCGAATACATATACAAACAAGCAAACAAGTATTGTATTGGGCATATTACTCGTTAGCTTGATTATTTGGCCATTTAGTCATTATCAATTACAGTCACATTACCAAGCACAAGTAACCATTCCTGACTGGTCTAGTTCTGCTAAAAATGCCCAATGGCATGAAATAGACTCCCCCCACTGGGAATGGCAACCTAAATTTAATGGCGCTGTAACTGAATCATTACGTTATTTTAGTAAAGGGAAATCTATTGTCGGGCTATATCAAGCTAATTTTGGGGATGAAAAACAAGGGGCTGAACTCGTTAATACCCAACATGTATTAGTTAATAGAGATGATCGCGATAAATGGCATACCATAAAACAATCAACACTAGTCATTGATAACCCAGGGAACAAGAATTCAATATCAGTTGATATTGAAAGAATAAGAGCAGAATCAATGGATTACACGGCTGTAAAATGGTATCAAATTGGTAATCTAAGCACTAATAATCCATATTTAGCAAAAGTAAAACAATTATATAAAAGGCTAACTTTAGATAACTCCTTAGAAATATATTATGTGGTTTTTACTAATCAATCAGCTTTTGAAGAAGGTTATTCAGTAGTACCACAGGATTTTATTACTTCATCTATTTGGGCGAATTAGTATTTCCGAGTTGTTTATACAGGTAAGATGGCCTATCCGTGACTGACTCAAGAGCAATCGCAACCAATAGGCTCCTCCTACTTCCAACCCTGTTATTTAAACTGCTTAACCCAATTTAAAGTTAATTGTTCAACTTCCTCTCGCCATTTTTGAGAAGAAAACGTATGGTCAGCATCCATCAACTCAACTTTCGAAACATCTGATTTTTCAAATATTCTCTGATGTGAATTATCCGTTTTTTTAACCATTTCGCGAAATTCATTAGCCGTCAAATCTCGGCCACTTAAAATAAATAAAATAGGGCGATCAAAATGCTGTAAGCATTCAAGAACTCTCTCAGGTAAAGGTAAATTTAAATTAAAATTAACTAAAGACGTTCCTTCTCGATCATTTAAACAATCTTGGTTTAGATGAGGTTTAAATAGGTTTTTAAGTAATAAAGCTAAAGAAGAAAATGACTGTCGATAATCAAATTGAAAGGAAAATATTTTACGCCATAATTCAGAATGAAAAAGGTGTTGTAAATAATAATATTTAAAATAGGTTTTAGCAGCCCCTTGTTCTGTAAAAACCCAAGGATTTAATAAAACCAAACCTTTTACCCGTTCATCTTGATAAGCATAAAATGAAGCTGCTGATGCCGCATCACATAAGCCCCAAATAACAACCCCTTTTAGAGCTGGGCTATTTTTATAAAATGTATCGATAGCAGATTTTATATCCTGATCAATATCTAAAAATGAACGAGATAAGCCTTGAGAGTCCCCCATGCCTCGATAATCAAACCGCATAACAGAGACACCATTAGCCGCTAACATACGGGCTAACAAAACAAACTGGCGATGACTCCCTATTCTATACTGGGAACCGCCCACAACAATTAAAACACCGATAGTAGACGTAGATTCAGGTTTATGAATAATCCCAATCAATTGCTCTGATTGACAGGTGAAAACAACAGCTAACTCATCGACTGCCATTCGCCTTTAACCTCTATTGTTACGAGTTTTTAAAAATTCAGTAATATCTTCAATTTTTACTCGTTGATACAAATCCTCAACTTTAATAGTTAAGCCTATTGAATCTAGGGTGAGCTCATCCCTCAATAAATAATGCTTTGATTGCCAACCCTCATTTTTTCTACAGATTTCAACATTCACAAAATCTTGTTCAATTAATATATATTCTTGCAATGTAGGGATAGATTGGTAAGCCGTGCGCTTAATTGTTTTATCATATCGTCGAGTTGACTTAGATAAAACCTCAACAATAATAGTAGGTGTCTCTGTATAGTAATCATGATCGGTTTGATCATCACATACAACCATAGTATCAGGGTAAAAAAAGTCATTGCGTATCTTTACCTTGATATCAGAAGCAAAAGGTTCACAAGGTGAGCCATCTAAAAAATTTCCATAAATTCTCTCATGGTTTTTGCTAGCACCCAACATAGCATAAATATCACCATCATAAAACTCATGCTTAATATGTGATACTTCCTCACCTATTAAATATTTTTCTTCAGTAATGACAACTTTCTTTTGTTTCAATGGCATTCAACTAACCTCTGAGAACACAGCTTTATTAAACGGGATGATTCTGATATTTCTTGAGTTACCCAGAAGGGGGGGCCATTCACAACATCAAATGAAACATTTATTCCCAACTCTGTCAGCTGTTTAATCCACTGAGCAGTCATGTGGTTACCCTCCAACTCTTCCTCATCGTTTAACTCAAAAACTTGACACAAATTAACATTATTCAAGCTCATTTGTTTTGCTTTAACAGATAACATGGGGATCACTAGTTCAGGATTTAAAGAATAACCGGCAACTTCAACGCTATGACCATTTAAAAGTTGATCTTTTAAAGCAGACGTTTTTTCACGTGATTTAGTTTTATCCATCATGGCAGCTACAACACGTAAGCGTAAAAACTGCATCAAAAACTGTTCGCCATTTAATACAGGTTGCCAGCAAATTAACTTATCAATACAACTACCATTTTTATTTATAAAATCAATAGCTAATAGCGCACCAGATCTTAACCCCCACAAGTTTATAGACTGGTAGCTTTGTTGCTGTAACCAGTTAACGGCTGAGGTAATATTACTTAACCAAATACTCCATGTAGCTTCAGAAAAACCGCCTTGGCTATCACCAGTCCCCCATAAATCAATGACCAAAACAGAATATCCCTGTTCTGTATAAGCTCTAGCTTGCATAGTAACCATATGCCTAGACTTGTTCATTTCCTCAGCAAAAGCGGGGATATGTAAGATGCATTGGGAATGACTGTTTGAGCTAGGTGAAAAATACATGCAAAATAGTGACCCAAGCTCACTAGGAATAAATAAAGGTGTAATTTTATGCCCTAACATTCCATTCATATCCACTGAGAATTATAACTTTTCTTTAACAAACGCTGTTAGTGAGCCAATAGTTTCAAATATCTGCCCATCAACTTCATCATCATCAACATAAAAACCATACTTATCTTCAAGTGCGGTTAAGATAGAGACGACGGCCATAGAGTCAAACTCAGGGAATGCACCGAGTAAAGGTGTATCTTCCTCTAAACTCGCATTATCACCTTGTAATTGTAAAACATTTATTAAAACTTTAATAACGTCAGCTGAAATTGACATAAATACCTAAAATAACAAAACTATCTTCTTTTAAGCCCTCTCCAGAGGGAGAGGGTTGGGTGAGGGGAATCAAAAACCTCTCTTTTTCAACATTCCTTGTTTTCTGTCTTTGAAAAACAAAGAAAAAATGTAACTATTCAGTGTCTTTGAATAACTGTACTTTGTAGGAGCGTCCGCCCTCGGCGCGAATAAAACCATGCTCTTTTCTCTAAAAACAATCGATTATCAATCGCGCCGAGGGCGGACGCTCCTACATTATGGGTTTTAATTAATATTAATTTATAAATATTTTCTTAAAATAAAACCGAGTATATTCATTAATCATTTTCAAGCACCCTGACAATGTCCGCCAATTAAAAATCATAATCCCCCACCGCTCTCGCCTATGTGACATCCATTCCTTTTTATAAGCATCATCACCACTTAAATAGTCGACACAAGAAACTTTATCTATATCGATAACATGACGCATTAAAGTTGCTGTTAAAATAGAGCCTATAGACAACTTTTTATACTGCTCATCATAAGCTAACTTATAGATATATGCTGTATTATCAGCAACAATCCATAATTGAGCAGCAACAGCCACATCATCCATATAAGCAATACCTAACCGTAAAGCACCTTGCTTAGCAGCCATTTTCATTAAACCAGAAATAAAATCAGGAAAAGTCTCATCACCTTTCCAACTTAAGGCATATACAACTTCAAAAGCCTTAATCCCCTCTTCTAACCTGTCACCTTTTTGAATAATTTCAACCCGCGATCCTGCAAGCCTATTAAACTGTTTAGTTTTTCTTGCTACGGTATTCCTAACCCGAGAAGAAAGCCCTGAAAAATATTCATCATATGAGCGCTGGTTTACTTTCAAATGCCAATTAGCAAAACAATAAAAAGGAATGCTAGGTAGCCTAGATTTTTTCAAAATGGCTAACAAACTAAATACATCTTGTTTAGCCATCCCTCGTAAAGTTAATGTATCCCAGTTTTTATGAGCTACTTTAAAACCTTCAAAAAAGGCAAAAACATCATCATTTCCACCAAGTTTAGTATTGAATTGAAAAAAAGGCGAATAATAATTAGTTAGGCTTTCAAAACTAGCCATCCCCATTGCAGTAGTCACCACTTTAAGCGGTAAAACAACTCGCACTGCATTATCTTGCTCATACACTAAAAATTGAGCAGACCTGTTATCTTCTTCAGCTAAAACAGTTGCTAAAAAATTTTCATACCAGAAATAAGAACAGAAAAAATTTTTACTGGCTGAATTAAAGCAATCAATTGCAGAATCAGGCAGGGTTTCAAAAGAAAAAGTTTTACAAACCATTTTTTAATAGATCATCGACTCGGCGTAAATTAGTATCCCAGTTGTAATGTTCAAGAACACATTGCCTTGCCATACTATCCTGATGTGCATCAATATTTTTCAATAGAGACAAAGCACCTTCAACCATTTCATCTGCAGTTTCAGCAATAACCGGTGAAAACAGCTCAAAAGTACCAATACCGTTTAAAGCATTTTTGGTAGCAAGAATAGGTTTATTCATCGCCATCGCTTCAAGTACTTTATTTTGGATTCCCCTAGCTATCCTTAGTGGCGCAACTGAAATTGTAGCGCAGGCTATATAAGGGCGAATATCAGGCACACTTCCCGTTACAAAAACCCCCGAAAGTTCTGCTAACTTAAGAATTTCTTCACTTGGATTCATCCCTACAATATAAAAACAGGCATTAGAAATTTGTTGTTTAATTTGTGGAAAAATTTCTTCAGCAAACCAAATAGCCGCATGTATATTTGGCCAATAATCCATTGCACCTGCAAAAACTAAAATAGGTGTATTTTCAGGGTAAGGAGATTCATACGGCAATGTAGGATCAAAGAATTTACTATCTACCCCATGCACTCTAAAAACCACTTTTTCAGCCACTTGTGGAGCTAATTCCTTAAAGAACTCAGCTTCCTTCTCTGAAACAAACACCGTTGCATCAAATACAGCAGCCATTTCAGATTCATAAGCCAATAGTCTTTTAGATTCACGCATATAAAGCCAACTTAAAGGCCAAATATGGTCTTCAGCATACAAGCGCCATTTATCAGAATCAACATCAACCAAATCTAAAACTGAGTAGCCTTTCAGTGGTAATTTATCACTCACATATTGAGCCATCACTCCTGAAAAAATTAAAACAGATTCTATTTTTTGTTGGTCAATTGTTTTATCAACCCAGCTTTGAAGTTGTTTATTTCTGTAATAAGGTATAGATAATGCCTCACCTGTTAACAAACCACGTAAACTCATTATTTTAGACGTTTTAGGATTTAGTCCTACAACACAGCTATCTTGACAGTATTTTTTCAGCTCATCCACATACTGCCAATCCACTTCATCATCAATAAAACAGCCTAGATAAATATCATATTTTGTTGATAAAAATTTAAGTAAATTGAATGAGGCAATTTTATCGCCTTTATTGGGTGGAAAAGGTAAACGGTGTACTAGGTATAGAAGTTTTTTCATATTACATTATTATACTTTTTCATTAGCTAAATTTTCTAAGTAAAGTTGCATATCTGGGTTTTCAACACGTTCATATATTTCAGCAACCGATAAATGTAAATCAATGGACTTAAAAAACACTTCATCACCTAAAAAATAATGCTCTGACTGCCAATGGTTATTTCTACGACACACTTCTATATCCACAACATCTTGCTCAATAACAATATATTCTTGTAAACTAGGCAAACTTTGATAAGCCGTACGTTTAAGCGTTTGATCAATACGCCGAGTAGACTTAGATAGCACTTCAACAATAATCAAAGGCGAATCTGTCACTCCATTTTCATTAGCCTGATGATCGCAAACAACCATGGTATCTGGATAAAATAAATCAGAATTAACCTGCACTTTCATATCAGAGGCAAAGGGCTCACATGGAGATCCTTTTAAATGACTACCTAGCTCCCGAACAATATTAGCAACCAAGCGATTATGATTACTACTTGCCCCAGCCATGGCATACACATCACCATTAATGAACTCGTGTTTTACTTCACTGCTAAGTTCATTTTCCAAATAAACGTCTGTTGATATAAAATCATTTTTGTATTTTAAATTCATATCCAGTATTAAGGTGTTTTTACCTGTGGTGAATTTTAATAAGGCCTAGGAGGCTGTCCGAGAATAGAAAACCTGCTACGGAAAAAGCCCTTTTGGCCA
>CAZMQH010000053.1:0-11570 GCA_964568245.1 uncultured Methylomarinum sp. | reverse complement strand
CTTTAGAGCTAAGAACCACCTTTTAAAATCACCCTGAGTCGTTACAAAAAGTTTTTGACAAAGCCTGTTGAATATCCTGGTTTGTTGCTGGCTTATCTTCATTTGTCATTACAAATAAACTATGGGTTGTTATTTTAGTCGGTGCATGTGGATTGGTCACGCACAGGTCGGTATCTGGATCAATATAAGCCACGGCGGTCCCAAAGTCTTGTTGTATTAATCGGCAGACAATATCTTTCCAGCTCATGTTATTAATATCTACTTGAAAGCGGATATATAAGTCACCTTGAGAAGAAAATAAATTTTCAATAATTTGTTCAGATCCAGGTGCTACTAAACCGCGAATTAACATTTCAGGGTAAGCGCGAATGGGGCGAATAATAATGTTTGCCCCTGCTTGTCTAAAGCGTGAGCGATTACCATCATCAACACATTCAGCTAAGATTAAAACATCAGGTCTTAATTTTAAAGTATGTAAATGATGCAAAATATCAAAGGTTCGGCTATCAGAGTCTCGATCATCTTCTTTTTTGGCTAGAATGATAATATATTTTACTTTGTTGACATTAACCGCTAATAAATCCTCAGGGACTGTGCCGCTGCCCGTATAGTGAACTACCCCAGCTGTACTCGCTAATTGGTTAGGTAGACCATTGGGGAATTTAGTGGTTAAGATTTGTACAGTGTGTGATTGTAATCCGCTTAAGTGCAGATGTTCAATTAAACGGATAAAAAACTGTTCACCTTTTTGAGAAGGTGTATTGATGATTAAAATATGATCAGACATGTTCCACTTCCAAAAACCATGCATTTTTTTAATTCGAGTATTCGCGCGATAATCAAAATAATCCCCAGCCGTTTTAGCTAAGATAAAGATACCACACAAATATAATAAAATAACGGTCGCGACTTTACCTGCTGGCGTGCTGGCACTGATATCGCCATAGCCTGTGGTTGATAAGGTGGTGAGCGTTAGCCATAAGCCATCTTGCCAGCTAAAGCCTTCAAGTCGGGTCATTAAATAAACATGTAAAGCAATAATAATCAGCAGCAAAATAACCGAATGTATTAAGGCCTTTTTTAATATATCTTGGTCAAATGATAGCCTATTATTGCGCCGCCAATGAATAAAGCGATAAAATATATTCATAACTTAGTCTTGTTTGGCAGGCCATAGGGATTCTATTTTTCTAAGGGGAAGGTAGGCACATAAATGGGCTTCTGTACGCCCACCATCAAACACTCTAAATTCTATCGCATATTCCCTATCTTCTGATATTAGCCAAGCAAAATCACAGCCAGATTCATCGCCTTCTAAGGTATCAGGTAATGGTTTATCACGGTAATCATCGTCATAGCGATAAGCCAGTTCAAAACCTTCCTGATGATATTTGTTGGTGACCCAGCCAGTAAATTCTTCAGGTAGATTCTTTAGTTTGCCTTTGACTTTTAATTGGTGATTAACGCCAGAGTCTGCATCTAAGATATTTTCTAACTCAGCTTGAGAAAAAAGACTTAACAGTTGTTCTGGATAGACTTCTAGCCCAAGTTCTAAAACATCATCATTAACCACGCGTAATCTAATATTAAGATCTGCGTCACGCAACTGAAAGTAAATACGTTTTTTATTGTCACCACCTAAGTCTAGAGTCCAAATATTAGTGACCTGAAAACTTTTATTATTTAATTCAGCCTGAGCCATCAGTGAAAAATCAACCATATCGCCCACTAATAAATCGCGTGGATGATCCAACGTGCGAGCTTCGATTTTCTTGTTTTTAAAACGATCAAATAATCCCATTTTATCCTCTATTCTTTGCTGTACAGACCCATTTGTTTTTGCCAGTCTGCTTGATGATATTGATAGGCTACCATTGAACCTAAACGGTTAACCTGTATTTTATCTGCCTGCTGAAAAAAGTTTTTACCAAACTCAAAGGCAGCAAGCATAAGGCCTTTAGTTATCCAGCCATCATCAACGCGCAAAGTGGTTAAATCTTGCAGTCGTTGTTGTGCCGATTTACCATTCTTGGTAGCAATGGTAAATCCCCACTCACCAAAGGATGGAACATTGTGGTGATATTGTTGTACCTGTTTAAACCCTGCATATTTAACCGTTTCACCAATACTGATAAAAGTGTCTTTTGCATGATATGGGCTAGTGGATTGTATAACTAACGCACCATCTCCCGCTAATACATTAAATACTTTATGATAAAATCGAGCACTATAAAGTTTGTTTAAGTCGGGGTGGCTAGGGTCGGGTAAATCAATAATGATCGTGTCAAATAATTGCTGTTGACGAATTAATGAGTCAATGGTCAGAAAAGCATCACCAAAAATAGTGTTAACACGAGGATCATTGAAAGCGGCTTGATTAATATCTATTAAGCGTTGATTAACGATATTATTGCTCTCTATGATGGGTGTTTTAAATAATTGAATTAAGTCTTTATCTAAATCTAATAAAGTGATTTTTTTAGGTTGCCAGCGCAAAACATCCCGAACCGCAAGACCATCGCCACCTCCAATAATTAAAATGTTATCCTGTCTGGCAGAAGCCGCGAGAGCCGGGTAGGTGAGCATCGAGTGATAAATATGTTCATCATTACTGGCAAATTGAGTCCTACCATTAATATAGAAAGTCAGAACTTTAGGCTTTGCAGGATCTATAATGCGTTCGGTAATCACTAAATGCTGATAATGAGTATTGACTCTATAAACCACTTTATCCTTATATAGCATGTCCTCCATTTCAGCAGTCCAGTTTGCCCCATAAGTAAAGACCTGTAATATCCATAAAGCAACCACAATGTGTGCAAACAATAGACTGGTTGCTGACGGGATTTTATGCCTGAATAAATAGAAAAAGACTGCGCCAATAAACAAGTTAACCGATGCGGTTAATGCCCCAGCTAAAGAAACATCCAATGACAGCATTAAAAAAACCCAAAAAACAGCACCAACGCCAGCGCCTAGGTAGTCGATTCCATAGATAGAACCCGCATTGTTTTTTAAACTATCATTATAGATTTGACTGCGAATTTCACCAATTAAGGGGATTTCCATCCCGATCAATATGCCTAATAAGGCGGCAATTAAATAAGGTAATGATTTGGCCATTGATTCAATTTGAGTGATCAAAGCACCACGAGGAATTAAATCGGGGGGGAGAGAAAAGGTTTCCGCCAGTATTTGAGGAAGTAAAGCAGACAAAGCAAAGCCGCCACTAATAAATAACACGCTACTGGAACCAACAAAGGCAAGAATAACCTCAATCCAGGCAAAACCAGCAAAGGGATTAGATATATTTCGAGCCAAAAATGAGCCGACCCCCATAAAAACCATCATGATAGAGATAATGCCGTAAATAGCGACCTCCACCGCCCCTAAAATACGGCCAGCAAAATGGGATAATAAATATTCATACACTAAACCGCAGCCTGCACCAATGGCAAGAATAGTCAGTACAGCCCAGTCTAGGTGTTTTGTTGTCAATGTTTTGCCTTGTTGAATAGAGAGGGTGATGACTTAATGCTGCCAATATACTGGGGTGCAGGTCTTTAGCCTGCTTTTTTGAAATTTGCCATTATTGCTTAACTTAACTAATTTCTGTAGGAGCGTCCGCCCTCGGCGCGAATAAAACATGCTCTTTATTTTATTCAATTAAAACAATCGCGCCGAGGGCGGACGCTCCTACTTAATGATTTAATCATTTTAGCTCATTTACACATGACTAAGCTATTTAAGTTATAGTCCTAAAAACCTATTCAATGTAGGTATTTATTACTGCACGCTATTTGGAAGATGTATTGAATAACATGAGAGGAACGCACTTAATTATTGATTTGCATCAAGCAAAAAACCTCAATGATATAGAGCTGATGAAAAAAGCATTGCATGAGGTGATTGAAAAAACAGGGTCTACTTTATTATTTGAAAATTATCACCCTTTTCAGCCTTCAGGGATCACGGGGATTGCTTGTCTGGCCGAGTCTCATATTTCTGTCCATACTTGGCCTGAACAGGATTTTGCTGCGTTTGATGTTTTTATGTGTGGAAAGGCTAAACCTGAGTTGGCTATTGATGTGCTAAAACACTATTTTGGTGGCACTGAAAAAGTGACAGTGTTGCAACGTGGAAAATAAGGCTTGTATAAAATAATATTGGCTATATATCCTATTCTAAGATATGAGCTTTCAGATAGTATTGAACTCTCTTAGCGGAATATAATTAGTTTTATACATGATGGGGTAATTTTATTAAGTTTAAGATGATTTGCTCTAAAGCCATCGCCACATTTTAATGTAAATAATAACCAGATTCTACCGCTCTTAAACCCTCTACCTAAAGGGGGAGGGTTTAAGAGCAAACCGTAGCATTGCTGATGGTTGTGTTGTTAATTACCCTGTTGTTTTTATAACCTTTAGGAAATATCCATGAACAAAAGTTTAGAAAAAGTGCAAGTAGCTTTAGCGGCTTATAATGCAGAAGAGGAAAATCTGTTTAATGTGACAGTGACTGAGACCGATGATATTTCTATGTTAACTATCATTCGTGAAGATATAGAAGAATTTGCTATTCTTGTCACATCAAGTGACTCACAGTTACTATTTAATGTCGTTTTATTTGATAGGGCTCAAGTGACTGATGGGCAATTAGCCAGTTTAAATGAAATGATGTTAACGCTTAACATTGCTATGCCTTTATCATCTTTTGCATTAACGGGAAACATGTACTCAATTTTTGGTGCGATGTCAGTTAATTCTGAACCTTCACAAATTCAAGAAGAAGTCCTCGTGTTATCTGAAAATATAATGGATGCACTGGAAGTTTGCCAACAATTTTTAATTAAAGCCTAACAGGAGATTATTATGGGATTTTTAAACAACGTATTCAACACTCTAAAAGGCTACGGCAATGAAGCAAATGATGCCTTTGTAGATTCACAAGGTATACGCATTATGGAACAAGAAATTAGAGATGCAGATCAAAGCCAACGTAAAGCCAAAGAATCACTCACCGATGTGATGGCCGAGCAACAAAGAATTGCCCGTAAAGTTAAAGATTTAAAAGCCAGTGTTGATGAGTATAGTGAAGCCATTGGTAAATTATTAGAGGCTAATAATGAAGAGCTAGCGATGGAAACAGCTGAAAAGTTAGCCGAACTGGAAACAGATTTAGACAGTAATCAGGCTGTTCTTGACTCATATAATGAGCAAATTAAAGAATTAAAGGCCATTGTTAAAGATGCGGCCAAACAAATGGAAGCGTTAAAACGTGAAGTTGCCATTGTTAAATCAACTGAAGCTGCGCAAAAAGCCAGCGAAGCAACGGCAGCCCAGTTTTCAGGGACTAATTCATCATTACGATCAGCTTCTGCGTCAATGGAACGTATAAAAGCCAAACAACAAAAACGTAAAGATAAAATGAAAGCGGCGCGTGAACTGGCAAAAGAGGATAACGGAGGGGATTTAAAAGATAAACTGGCCGCGGCGGGGGTTATTGGTAGCCAAACATCAGCCTCTTCAATTTTAGATCGTTATAGAAAAGATAAGTAGTCAGAATCTATTGAAATGTAGGATGGACAAAGCGATATACTTCGCGCGGTCACGGATGCGGATTTTATAGCGAGTTGATTTTTATCGATAGCAAGGCGCTGAAATGGGCGCATAGCTGGCTACGCAACCATTTCAGCAACGTAGCCTATCGGCAAAAAGCAACCGATAGAAAACCGCATCCGTGACCGCGCGAAGTATAGCGTACCCACCCTACTAAAGTCGTCACCTCCAGTGATCTCCTTCATTTTTTAATTGCCCTGTTTTTATGATACTTCCAAGCAACAATAATCCCCGCAATAAAACCAAATAAATGCCCCTCCCAAGAAACCCCTGGGGTAGAAGGAAAAACCCCAAAGATCATACCGCTATAAAAAAATATTAAAGCGATTGAAACTATAATGTATTTTATTTTTTTAGAAAACCAGCCAGCCAATAAAAGATAAGAAAAAAGGCTAAATATAACGCCGGAAGCTCCAATATGATTACCACTCCGTCCCATTAACCAAGTAAATGATCCTCCAATTAATACCATCCATATCACTTTGGAAAACATCTTGTTTCCTTCTAGCAAAGCCAACACCATAGCAAAAATAGCAAAGCTGATAGAGTTACCTATTAGATGAGATAAGGAACCATGTAAAAAAGGGGAAAAAATTATCCCAGTCAGACCAGATACAGTTCTAGGTACTAGGCCAAACTGCTGTAACGGAAATATAAATGATAAAAAATAGCTTGCCCAAATAACAATAAGAAAGACAATAATAGCTTTTATGGATTGATTCAATTGATTAGCTCTCTTTGGCAAAGTATAGTTTGAAAAAAATAGGAGATCAAGGAGGGGCCTATTGGCCGCGATAGCTCTTGATCTTGTCGCAGTCGCGGCCAATAGACCCCTCTTATCAAAATAACATCGTGTGTCAAGGCTCTTTATTTACTCAAACTTTTCATATTCTAATGTATGGGCGCTACATAAAGCACTACCTTAGGAACGTGTATGGAATAACTTCCCGAAATTATAACGCAGGATTTTTACTTCAGGCTGGATGATCTCATGAGGCGCATAGTTATTCTATGCAACGAATGAGATCATCCAGCCTGAAGTAAAAAGACCCGTTAGAAATCGGGAAGTTGTTTCATGCACGTTCCTTAATACAAATCCACAGGATCAACATCTAAAGACCAGCGTACTTTTTTAGCCTCTTTAAGTAAATATAACTTAGGAATAAGTTGACCTAATAGTAACTGCAGATGTTTGCGTTGATTGTTTTGTAATAATAACTGGAAGTGAAAATAACCTGCGCGTTTTGCCATGGGGGCAGGAACAGGGCCTAATACCAGTGTTTGGTGGTTTTTCATGCCCTGAATAAGTTCACATACTTTTTTTAACATGTTCTGCGGATCAATCGGGTTGCTGGCATAAACTCTTAATAAGGCTTGGGAGCTAAAAGGCGGTAACATAGCCTGCTGTCGTTCTGCTAAAGCTGTTTGGGCAAAGCTGTTATAGCCTTCTTTAAGTAAAAGCGTTAATAATGGATGCTCTGGTTGGCGGGTTTGTAATATGACTTTTCCTGGTTTTTCTGCTCGCCCTGCACGGCCTGCTACTTGGACGATTAATTGAGCTAGTTTTTCTGTGGCATGAAAATCAATACTAAATAAGCCGCTGTCTACATCTAAAATAGCCACTAAGGTTACATTAGGAAAATGATGGCCTTTAGCTAACATCTGAGTGCCTAAAATAATATCAACCTTGCCTTGGTTTATTTGATCTAGATGGTTTTCAAGTGAGCCTTTGCGTTGAGTAGTGTCTCTATCAAGGCGGACTGTTTTTTTGTTTGGAAATAACGCGTATAAGCTTTTTTCAACCCTTTCGGTCCCCAAGCCTAAGGCTTTAAGTTCGCCTGTTTTACAGGATGGACATTGATTAGATAAATGTTGCTGATAACCACAATGATGACAGCGCAAACGTTTTTCATCGTAATGAATCACTAAACTGGTGTCGCAATGGTCGCAGCGCGCTACCCAGGCACAAGCGTGACAAATTTGTACGGGAGCAAAGCCTCGTCGATTTAAAAACAATAAAACTTGTTCGTTTTTAGCTAACGTTTTTTTGATTTGGGCGATCAATGGATCTGATAGGCCATCGTGTAACTGTTGGTTACGAATATCAAATAAGAAGAATTTAGGTTTAATCGCTACGCCCGCTCGTTCAGTTAAATGTAATAGTCGATAGCGCTTATTTTGGGCGTTATATAAACTTTCAAGTGAGGGTGTGGCCGTCCCTAAAATAACGGGGATATTAAGTAATTTAGCTCTAACGATGGCTAAATCACGGGCAGAAAAACGAAAGCCCTCTTGTTGTTTAAAGGATGAGTCATGTTCCTCATCTAAAATAATCAGCCCAGGTTTTTTTAACGGGGTAAATAAAGCTGAGCGAGTGCCTAATAGAATTGAACTATGGCCTTGTTGCATTTCTAACCAAGCACTGTGACGCTGAGTTTCTGTTAATTTGGAATGTGAGAGGGATAGGGCAACAGAAAAGCGTTGTTTAAAACGATCCTCTAATTGGGGCGTTAAGGTTATTTCGGGGACTAAAACCAGAACTTGCAGGCCTAAATCCAGCACTTGTTGAATAACCTGCATATAGACTTCAGTTTTACCACTGCCAGTAATACCTTCTAATAAGGAAACTGAAAATTGACCTAATTGAGCTATTAACTGTTTTATAGCTTGAGTCTGTTGCTCATTAGCTTGTAAGGGAGGCGTTGTGGTGGCTTGTATTTGGATCGATGCTTTAGCTTGTAACTCGATAGAGAGTAAATCTTTTTCTAATAAAGCTTTAACGGCAGGACGCCAGTTTTTATCATGTTGAGTTAGCTGGCTACTTGATAAGCTAGTCACTGGCGGCAGAAATAATTCAAATATTTTTTTTTGTTTAGGTGTGCGTTTTAATTGTTCTGGGTTTAAACATTCGCCTTTGGCTGAAAGTTTGTAGTGTTTTTCTTGAGCTAATTGGGCTTTTTTGCCTTTTCTCAATGAAACAGGGAAAGCGGAACTAAACACTTCACCTAGGGGGTAATGATAATAACGACTAGCCCAGGTTAATAGTTGAAAGTCTTTTTCACTGATTAATGAAGTTGCATCAAGAATTTCAATAATAGATTTTAGGCGTTCGATTTTTATATCGCTATTTTCAACTGAAGATATAACAAAGCCCACTTTTTTTGCTTTTCCAAAGGGTACTAAAACGCGAGTGCCAGGTGCAAGATATGTAATATCCTCAGCTGTTAAGTAATCAAATAAGCGGTTAACAGGAATGGCAATGGCTACTTGGATAATCAATATTTTTTCTCGAGGTATTTGGCCACTAATTGTAATGCTTTTTTGATAAAAGGAAACTAACCCCTTAATGCTATTGAATAAAAAAGTTATCCACAGAAGCTGTGGATAACTCTGTGGATTAATAGTTGTTAACTGGCTGAAATTCCTGTTTTTACTACTCTTGTGTTAAATGGTATAAAATAGCCACTGTATTATAAGTTGTTTTTTATCAACTGCTTACATAAGTCAATAGTGATGAATGATATTTTGTTACAAAAAACAGTAAAGATAACAGCTAATGTGTATAACGTAAGTTTTTTAGCTGATTACTTAACAAATTTAAGGGTCATTCTGTCACTTTCTCCAATGGCTAAATACTTTTCTTTATCTTGGTCTTTTAAACGTAATGATGGCGGTAATGTCCATACACCTTTGGGATGAATAGTGGTATCTTTAGGGTTGGCATTTATTTCTGATTTAGCCACTAAAGTGAATCCAGCTTTTTCAGCTAGCGCAATAACGTGGGCTTCTGTGACATACCCTGATAATGCTTTGGGATCTTGTGTTGAGTTGGCTAACGCACGATGTTCGACTACACCTAATATGCCACCTACTTTTAAGGTATCAAACATGGCTTTAAATATCATCTCCGCTTGATTGCTTTTCATCCAGTTATGTACGTTACGAAAAGTAAGTACTCTATCAACAGAGTTTTTAGGCGCGATCAATAATAGTTTTGGCGGCTGTAAGGTGCTGAGTATGGTTTTTCCATAAATATCAGGGCGAGCATTAATTTTGTCACTAAATTTTTGTAGGTTTTTTGTAAAATAGGGAATAGTAGAGTTAGCAGAATAGTGAGCTGCGTAGAATGTACCGCTATCTTTTAGTAAAGGTGCAAGAATTTCTGTATACCAGCCTTTTCCACCTGGCCATATTTCCACAACGGACATTGACGGTTCAATTTCAAAGAAAGTCAGTGTTTTTTGAGGGTGTCTGTATTGGTCACGGTTTTTATGCTGCTCTGAACGATGGTCTCCATTAATGGCTTGCTGTAGGGCTGACGTGTTAGATATATTGAATATTGAGCACGAGGTTAGGATGAGTAATAGACAGGCTAATATAGGTAGTTTCATTTTTGCTTATGTTATGTTATTTGAGGGGATTGAATAGCAAGCATTAATAGCTAGCTATGCGCCTATTTACACACCTCACCTTGAATATGAGAAATATGGCGTAAAAATTAGTTAAACCTGACACTTAGGAACGTGCATGAAACAGCTTCGGGAAGTTATTCCATACACGTTCCTTATAAAAGCTGCGCTAACGCGTATCAATTTCAAATATGGATTTCGAGTCAGCATATCTTACTTTTATTTTATGTGTTACTCGGTCTATTCCATTGCTGCAACAAACTTAAAGTTGCTAACCCTAAAAAAGCCACTAGAGTCCAGCCAGGAATACTAATACCCAAAAAGGTCCATAACACATCGGCACATTCGCCTGAGCCGTTGAACATTAATTTAATGGTATCCATTAATGGGAAATTTTCAAAAACATAACCTAGCCCTGGTCCACATTCTGGGATTTCATCAGCGGGTAGGTTTTGTATCCAAACATGGCGGATTGAAACACCCGCTCCACAGAGTGCGGTAATAGCCCCAATAATAGAATAGGCTTTTAAGCCACAGGCTTTAGGATTGTGTATAACGGCGATTAAAAACACTATTCCTGTTAATAATATGGCTATGCGCTGTGAAATACATAAAGGGCAGGGCTCCATTTCTTCAACAAATTGAAAATAAGCGCCTACGGATAACATGAGGAAACAACTGATAAACCCTAGAAAAAACCAAATTCTAGGGTTAAATTTAATTAGATTAAACATTTGCGACCCCTTGTTTAAATGCTTTAATTTCCCGTGACGGGCCTAAGACTACTATTATATCCCCTGCATCTAGTTTATGGTCTTTTTCTCCAATAGCAAAGTGAAGATTGTCACCTAATTCTTTGTCTACTATGCCAATAAGCACCAAATTAAACTGCTCATTTAGTGATAATTTACTGCTGTAGGTATTTTCTAAATAACTGCCAATGGGAATAATAACTTCGGCGATATGCAAGTCATCACGACCAAATACTGTGTGATCAATGATATTGGTGATATCAGGTTTTTTTATTAATTCATGGATTTTTTGGCCGCAGATTTGATATGGGTCAATAATCTTATTGGCACCCGCAGCAATTAGTTTTTCAGATGCTTGAGCGGATTCGACAATAGCAATAATATCTAGGTTTTTATCAATAGCCCGAGCAGAAAGGGTTAAAAACACATTGGCAGAATCTTGGGGGAGAAAGCAGAAAATTATATTTACATCATGGCCAATTCCAATGGATTTAAGGTCTTCATCACTGCGGAAATCAATGTTTTCTGTTTTAAAGCCTCGTTTCGATGCTAATTTTTTTAAGGATGGATCAGTTTCAATAATGAGAATATCATGGGATTTTTGATCAAGTCTTGATATTGCTTCATAAGATAAGCTGTTATATCCAAAAACAACTATTTTCTTCATGGTAAGAATTACCTTTATTTTCAGCGGACAGAGTATACCAATATCTTATAACAAAATGAATCAGCTGATTTATGAAAGATTATCAAAATGTCCATTGACCACGCATTTGGAATAAACTAAG
>CAZMQH010000052.1:0-11618 GCA_964568245.1 uncultured Methylomarinum sp. | reverse complement strand
CCCTAAACAAGTGGCTTGATTTGTTTGCAAGGTAATGCGTTACAATGAAAGTAAGGCAAATTTGAAATAGAACAAGAAAGTAAAGAATGAATAGCGGAGGTTTTTCGATAGTTGTAAATAGTAGGTTGCGAGTTAAATCACAACCTACTATTTATTTAACTATGATTCAGATTCGTTTGACGACTCTGTTTTCTCTGGTTTTTTTTCTGTTGGTGTCTTTACTGCAGCTGTTTCTGCTGTAGCAGTGGTCTGCTGAGCTCTTTCTGCAAAATTATTTGCATAAGAACGTGTTTTTTCAGCATTCTTAGGCTTTTCATCCTGTGTTACAAAGGGTCGTTGATTGCCCTTATCTTGTTGAGCATCCTTATTTTGCTCAGGCCTTTTGTAATTAGGGTTGCGGGGGCGGCGACGATTGTTTGGAGTGCGCCTGTTATTGGGTTTTGAGTTATTGCTGCTACTGCTTTGTTGCTCTGATGTTGCAGGTTTATTCTCTGTTGTTTGTTGGTTGTTTGTTTTTTCTGTATTTTGTGGCGTAATCTCATTAGTCGCCTTATTTTGAGTTTGGCGGTTACTATTGTTTTTGCGCGGGCTACGATTTTGGTGGTTTCTTTCACCATCGTTATTACGGGTTCTATTATTTCTATTTTTATTGTTTCGATTATGGCGAGGCTTATCTTCCGTACTATTTGATTTCTCGTGAGTAGGTTTTTTTGTTGGTGTGCTGGTTTTTACATCTTCAGTCGTACCGACTAATTTTTGCCAAAAACGTTGGATCAAACTTGCAGATGATTTTGTGCTATGCGTTGGAGCTGGTGCATCAGGTAGAAACTCTTTGATAGCGGGTTTCTCTGCTACATGCGATGTTTTTTGGGCGAAATCTGGTACAGAAATATTTTCAGCTTTGATTTGAAGGTGACTTGATTTTTCTTCATCTGCTTCAGCTGATTTTATTCGTTCAATATCATAAGCAGGCGTTTCAAGATGCTTGCTAGGTAAAATAACCACGGCTATTTTATGCAATGTTTCTAGATCTTGAAGGACTGATCTTTTTTCATTTAATAGAAAGGTTGCGCACTCAATAGGTAAGTGAGCGACAACTTTGTCAGTTCCTTTTTTCATGGCTTCTTCTTCTACGATTCGTAGAACAGAAAGAGCGACAGATTCAACATTACGAATTGATCCTTGCCCCTTACAGCGAGGACAAGTTAGTTGGGTTGCATCACCCAATGACGGACGTAACCTTTGTCTGGACATTTCAAGTAAACCAAAGCGAGAAATACGACTGGTCTGGATACGTGCGCGATCAATCTTCATGGCATCACGTAATTGGTTTTCAACTGCTTTTTGGTTTCTGTTCGCCATCATATCGATAAAATCAATAACGAAAAGCCCTCCTAAATCACGTAGACGTAATTGACGCGCAATTTCATCAGCCGCTTCAAGGTTAGTATTTAAAGCAGTTTCTTCAATATCACTGCCTTTAGTTGCACGAGCCGAGTTAATATCAATGGAAGTTAAGGCTTCAGTGTAATCAATAACAAGTGATCCACCTGAGGGCAGTGAAACTTCACGGTTATAAGCTGATTCAATTTGAGACTCAATTTGATAGCGGCTGAATAAAGGAACATTGTCCTGATATAGTTTTGCCTTTGGTAAAAAGTGAGGCATCACCTGTTTTAAGAAGTTTTGGACCAGTTTGTATGAGCCTGCTTCATCAATTAGGATTTCATCAATTTCATTTCTTAAGTGGTCGCGTAATGCTCTAATAATGACATTACTTTCTTGAAAGATAAGGAAAGGCGCTTGTTGTTCAGAGCTTGAGCGATCGACCGCTTCCCATAATTGCAATAGATAGTTTAAATCCCATTGTAATTCTTCAGCATTTTTGTCGCATGCTGCTGTGCGAACAATAAGCCCCATTTCTTCTGGGATTTCTAAAGCAGAGATAACTTCACGTAACTCAGAGCGAGTATCGCCTTCAATGCGTCTGGAAATTCCGCCCGCTTTAGGGTTGTTTGGCATTAATACCAAATAAGTACCAGCAAGACTAACATAGGTTGTTAAGGCGGCACCTTTGTTGCCACGTTCTTCTTTTTCAATTTGAACGATAATTTCTTGGCCTTCTTTTACCAAGTCTTTAATATTAGGACGGCCTTCTGTTTTTTTATCAGCAGGTTTTTTAGTACGATATTGTGCGGATATTTCTTTAAACGGTAAAAAACCATGTTTTTCAGCGCCGTAATTAACAAAAGCGGCTTCAAGGCTAGGCTCAACGCGGGTAATAATGCCCTTGTAGATGTTAGCTTTTTTTTGTTCGTTTGCAGGGAGTTCGATGTCAAAATCATAAAGTTTTTGACCATCTACCAAAGCAACACGCAACTCTTCAGGTTGAGTGGCATTGATAAGCATTCTTTTCATTTTAATTTTCCTTATAGTTTCTTGCTTCCTATCAGATTTACTAAGGAATGGTGATTCCTGAACAGATTCTTGTAAAGGGTGAATATTCTTCAATAATCACTAAATATCTAAGCTTTTCAACTTCTTGCCAGTCTATAATGTCCTGTTTAAAGGTACTGTCTATAGATTAAAATTTGGGATTTTCTTGGTACGATTACTTCTGATGTTTTATTTGGGTTTCTTATTAAGATCTTGTGCTTAACTAAAATGTTAAGTTAATCCTGAAACCTATCAAAGGTAATATAAATCCTTGGTATGACTTGGCGAAATAAGTTCTGTTGCTATAGCTGATAAGGGCGTGACAAAGTGATTTTGTACATGCATGTTTCTAGCTATAAGTGTTTGTTCTGTAGGAACAACATCGTTCATCATGGGTCGAACGATAAAACCCGAAATTCTGTGTAATCTTTTTTATTTATGTGCAGTGCATTTTTGTTGATATGAGCGGACTTAATATCATATTTACACGCTATAGTTTACAAAACGGTTTGATTGGTGTTGTGGGCATATTGTTCTTTAATTTTATGCCTGTCTATAGATAAACTTCTCTAATATAACAATCTTTTCAGATACTAGCAATTTAAACAATTATTTAATTGCATATGCTGGTATTATTCGTGTTATGAATACAGTACAAGAGGGTGAAAACCCCAAAGTTCGATTTGTTGAAATTTTTGAAGAAGATAGCGGGCAAAGATTGGATAATTTTTTAATTACCAAGCTTAAAGGTGTGCCTAAAACTCGGATTTACAGAATAATTAGGAAAGGTGAAGTTAGAGTTAATAAAGGGCGAATAAATAATAAGTATCGTTTAAAAGCAGGTGATATTGTACGAATTCCTCCTGTGCGAGTGGCAATTCGAAATAATGAGGTGGATTTACAGCCTACGTTAAAGCAGAGTCTTGAGCATGATATTGTTTATGAAGATGAGGTGATGATCGTATTAAACAAACCTTCGGGATATGCTGTTCATGGGGGGAGCGGTGTTAGTTCTGGGGTTATTGAAGGGTTACGATTAATTAGGCCTGATGCTCGTTTTCTGGAATTGGCTCATAGGATAGACAAGGCAACGTCTGGGTGTTTGTTGGTTGCAAAAAAGCGCTCAACATTAAAGCTACTTCATGATTTATTTAGAGAAAATAAAGTTCAAAAAACTTACATTGCTTTGTTAGTGGGTCAATGGGAAAGGAAAAGCATGCTAGTAACAGCTCCGCTATTAAGAAGCACCGGAAAAGGGGGGGAGCGAAATGTTAAAGTGAGTAAAGCGGGGAAATTTTCTGAAACCAGTTTTAGACGAATCAAAAAATATAAAGATGTAACCTTAGTAGAGGCTTCTCCTAAAACAGGAAGAACGCATCAAATCAGAGTGCATTCAGCTTGGCTGGGTCATCCTATTGTTGCTGATGAACGCTATGGTGATGTTGCTGTTAATAAGCAATTAAAGTTGCGTGGATTTAAACGTTTGTTTTTGCATGCAGAACAGTTGCAATTTGTTCATCCTGTCACTCATGCAAAAATGCATTTTAAAGCACCTTTGCCTGATGAATTGGTGTCTTTATTAGAAAAACAAGCGGTTAAATAATGAAAGATAGATTTGATTTGATTGTTTTTGACTGGGATGGAACATTAATGGATTCAGTCGACTGGATAGTGGAATGTTTTATCGTTGCCGCAAATGAACAAAATTGTGTTATACCTCCAAAGCAGGAAATAAGGGATATTATTGGGCTGAGTATAGATAAGTCATTAGATAAATTATTTCCAGATCTTGATGATAAAGCTCGGCAATTATTTGTAGCGAGTTATAGCAGTGCTTTCTTTTCACGGCAGATTACAGAAAGTGATTTGTTTGCTGGAGTGAAAGCAATGTTGCAGCAATTAAGGCAAGCGGGCTATCAATTGGCCGTTGCAACGGGAAAAAGTCGGCATGGACTTGATAAAGCAATGCATGGGACAGGCTTGGGAAGCTTGTTTCATATCACTAGGTGTGCAGATGAAACGGCTTCAAAGCCAAGGCCTGATATGTTGAATGATATTATTAAAGAAATAGGGGTTAGTAGGGAGCGTGTGGTGGTGATTGGTGACTCTGTTCATGATATGGAGATGGCTGTTAATGCTGGAATTGCTTCTATTGCAGTCTTATGTGGAGCTAATTCAGAAAAGCAAATGGAACCGTTTACTCCGCTGTTAAATCTTCAACAAACAACAGAATTATTACAGATTTTATAAAGGTTAAAAAATGGAAAACGAGCAAGATATAGCTGTGGACAGCAAAAATCCAACAGAGAACTCATCAGGGTGGGAAAGAGAAGTGCTTGAGAAATTAGCATTGGCTGCAGTAACAGAACAACGTAGAGCTAGGCGCTGGAGTGTTTTCTTTAAAGGTTTAATGTTTTTGTACTTGATTGTAGTTGGTGCTGTAGTTTTTTACCCTAAGTTTGAAGGTTCATCTGGGGGTGATGGTAAGGAGCATACTGCAGTTATTGATATTATAGGGATTATTGCAACGGGAGAAGTGGCTAATGCTGATGCTATTATTGAAGGCTTGAGAAATGCAGTAAAAGATAAGAAAACGAAAGCAGTGGTTTTAAATATTAATTCGCCTGGCGGAAGTCCTGTGCAATCAGCCTATGTTTATGAAGAAATAAGACGGTTAAAGGCTAAGCACCCAGATATACCAATATATGCAGTCGTTGGTGATATTTGCGCTTCTGGGGGCTATTATATTGCCTCTGCAGCTGATGAGATCTATGTTCATAAGTCGAGTATGATTGGGTCGATCGGGGTCGTTATGAATGGCTTTGGTTTTATTAATGTGATGGAAAAGCTTGGGGTTGATCGTCGATTATTAATTGCGGGTAAACATAAAGCATTAATGGATCCATTTTCGCCTGTTAATGATGAAGAAACTAAGCATATGCAAACTTTACTAAATAATGTGCATCAACAATTTATTGCAGCTGTAAAGGCAGGTCGTGGTGACCGCTTGTTGGAAACTGAAGATGTTTTTTCTGGTTTAATCTGGACAGGAGAGATGGGTGTAAAGCTGGGCTTGGCTGATGCTTTTGGTAATGTGGATTCTGTAGCAAGAGATATTGTTGGTGTGAAAACGAAGGTGAATTTTACCCAACATGAAAGATTGTTGGACAAGTTGGTGGGAAGGTTTGGAGTGTCTTTTGGCCGAGCAATAGGTAGTGTTATGACAGGTATCTCATTGCAGTAAGATTTTTTAGTGTAAAAGCTCTCAATTTTAATAAAAAAATACCAGTTCAGCCTAGATTCAGGCTGGACTAATAATATATGGCAGTAGCTTTGTGTTAAATTATGATGTGGAATAAATATACTTTTGGATTCAATATGCCAGCCCTTGTTAAAATTTTACTGTTAACCTTTAGTTTAGTCCAGCTAGCTTATGCAGGAGAAGATGTCTCTTACTCTGCGTTGACGCTGGATCAGGCAACAAAGAAAATTATTGAGCAGAATAAAAATAAGGTTATGGGGGCGAAGACAGAGATTATAGGTGGTAAAGAAGTACATGTTATTAAAGTATTGACTTCAGATGGGCGAGTTCAATCTCTCATTGTAGATGTAGAGACGGGAAGGCTCATTAAATAAGGGAAGCTGATGCGTATTTTAATAGTTGAAGATGAATTGCTATTGAGCCAACAAATGCAAGCGTTTTTTTTAGATAAGGGCTTTGTGGTTGATGTTGCTGTTACCGCAAGTGATGGCCTGTATTTGGCAAAAGAGTATCCTGTTGACGCTGCCATTATTGATATAGGCTTGCCTGATTTTTCGGGAATAGAGTTAATCGAGCGACTTAGAAAAGAAGGCGTTAACTTGCCTGTATTACTATTAACGGCAAGAAGTCGATGGCAAGATAAGGTTGAGGGCTTAGAGGCTGGTGCTGATGATTATTTGGCCAAGCCTTTTCATTATGAAGAGCTTTTAGCTAGAGTTAATGCTTTATTACGGCGGTCACAAGGTAAAGCTCACCCTGTTCTAACTTTCGCTAATATTAAACTGGATAGTGTGTCACAAGATGTCACAGTTGATGAGGCCAATGTTGAATTAACTGCTTATGAGTATAAAGTACTGGAATATCTTTTATTCAGGAAAGGCGAGGTAGTTTCTAAAACCGTTTTGACTGAGCATATCTATGATGAGGACTTTGATCGTGACAGTAATGTGATTGAAGTTTTTATTGGCCGTTTACGAAAGAAAATTGATCCTCAAGGAATAATAAAACCTATAGAAACATTGCGAGGGAGAGGGTATCGTATTCCTCTGGATGCTAAATAGACTAATAAAGTGAATACTAACTCTTTAAGTTTTCGGCTTTTAGTTTCAGCAGGTGTGGTATTAACTGCATTTTTCGCCTTAGCTTCTTTTATTATTGAGCAAGGCTTTAAGGAAAGTGCAGAGCAAGCTTTAAAAGAAAAACTCCAAATACATATTTATTCTCTTATTTCAGTTGCTGAATTGACTGATATGCTGGAGCTGAGTATGCCAAATACATTAAGAGAGCCTCGATTTTCTAACCCTAGTTCTGGTTTGTACGCCTCTATTACCCAAGTCAATAATATATTTGTTTGGCGGTCTTCATCATCGGTGGGGATGAATTTTCCTCCACCTGTGCAATTAGAGGCTGGGCGGTCGGCATTTGTCAAAGATTCAGAAGATCATTTTGTTCTGCATTATGCTGTTATCTGGGAAAATAAAGAGGGGTTCGAGCAGTATTATGTTTTTTCTGTTGCAGAAGATGGCTCATCTGTTGGAAATCAAGTGGAACGATTTAGATTAATGTTGATGTCTTGGTTGCTTGGTACGGGGATTTTATTTGTTTTAATTCAGTTTTTAGTTTTGCGATGGAGTTTGAAGCCATTAAGAGTGATTGTGACGGATTTAGAAGCGATAGAGGTAGGTAAAAAAACTAGATTGGATGGCCGATACCCAAGTGAACTGATTGGGTTGGTGGGGAATTTAAATGCCTTGGTCAGTAGTGAACGTGCTCATTTAGAAAGGTATCGCAATACTTTGGCTGATTTAGCTCATAGCCTGAAGACACCGCTAGCTATATTGAGAGGATGTATCGAGCCTGCTACAGCTGTAAATAAAGTGCAAGTTGCTGAGCAAATTTCTAGGATGGATGAGATTGTTGAATACCAGTTGCAAAAAGCGGCGGCGAAAGGTCAGCAAAAATTGACGGGTAAAGTTGATGTTGCCTTTATTGTGGAAAAAATTATTATTTCTTTAAAAAAGGTTTATTGGGAAAAGGCAATTGACTTTTCTTTTGAACATGACGATGGCTGTATGGTGTATTGCCAGGAGGGTGATATCTATGAGATTGCGGGGAACTTGCTGGATAATGCAGCTAAGTGGTGTGATAAGGCTGTACGGGTTAGTTTGATTCAATTAAAAAGGGATAGCGATACTGATTTTTCTTTTATTTTGCGTATTGAAGATGATGGTCCTGGTATTCCTGAGGAGAAATTAGACGATATATTACAGCGAGGAGTGAGGGCCGATGAAAATATACATGGTCACGGTATTGGTATGGCTGTCGTTAATGAATTAATAGTCTTATTAGGTGGTAAATTGTCAGCAGAAGAAGGCAATAGTGAATTAAAAGGCATGTGCTGGCAGGTTTATTGGCCTTAAAGAATTTCTGACCTAGCTTTTTTTAACAAATTAGAGGCTAATCAACTTAATCAGAGACCCTTTAAAGGGGTGAGATTTCTTTAGATTAATGATTTTTTTAAAACAACGGTTGCTTAAATTAAGTTAATAAAGCATAATATCGCTTCTTTCAGTCGTAGGCTGAAAACATTATGGTTACTGTGTCGGTCCTCTCGCAACGATACGCTGTAAACTCCGCCAGGCCCGGAAGGGAGCAACGGTAGCAGCAGATTCGTGTGCCGAGATGTGGCTGGCATAGTTTCCGCCCAATCTTTATTTTCCTCAGAGTCTCTAATGGCTTATCAGGTTTTAGCCAGAAAATGGCGCCCTCAAAATTTCACTCAACTTGTCGGTCAAGAACATGTAAGTCAAACGCTTAGTAATGCGTTGCTGCATGATAGGCTGCATCATGCCTATTTGTTTACCGGTACTCGCGGTGTTGGAAAAACCACTGTTGCCAGAATTTTTGCAAAAGCAATTAATTGTGAAAACCTTATAGAGTCAAACCCTTGTGGTGAATGTGATGTTTGCCGAGCTTTTGATGAAGGGCGGTTTCTTGATTTGATAGAGGTTGATGCCGCATCAAGAACTAAAGTTGAAGATACACGTGATTTATTAGATAACGCACAATATGTCCCTAATCAAGGGAAGTATAAAGTCTATTTGATTGATGAAGTACATATGCTATCTGGACATAGTTTTAATGCCTTGCTTAAGACACTAGAAGAGCCTCCTCCTCATGTTAAGTTTTTATTAGCGACAACCGATCCCCAGAAAATCCCTGTTACTGTTTTATCTCGTTGTTTGCAGTTTAATTTAAAACGTTTGCTACCCGAGCAGATCGATGGGCAAATGGCTTTTATTTTAGGTGAAGAGCAGATTGAGTATGAAGCTGGTGCGTTAAAGTTACTGGCTCGAGCAGCTGATGGTAGTCTGCGCGATGGATTGAGTTTATTGGATCAGGCTATTGCTTTTGGTAATGGTGAGGTTAGGCTAGAAACCGTGGCTAATATGCTGGGTACAGTTGCTCATCAGCCAATTGATGGGATTTTGCTCGCCTTAGCAAATAATAATGCTGCAGATTTATTACAGAAAATTGCTGACATTTCAGAATTAACCCCTGATTTCTCAGAAATTTTACAGCAAATTTTAAGGGTGTTGCATCGCGTTGCTTTGGTGCAAGCTGTATCAGGGCTTAACGATAAGCAATTTGACTCGGATGTTGTTGATCAACTGGCTGAAATGTTATTGGCTGAAGATGTGCAATTGTTCTATCAGATAGGGTTAATTGGATGGCGGGATTTGGCGTTGGCGCCTGATTCTCGGGGTGGGTTTGAAATGGTTATGCTTAGAATGCTAACATTTAAGCCAGAAAGTGTAGGAAAAAACAAAGGCGTGCTACCTGTTATTCAGAACAAGGTGCAAGCCTCGGCAGTAAAAAAATCGATAGAACCCTTAGCGAATAGTAAGGCTGTGGTGGAAGATCCTCCTTTGTCAATACAGGAAAGTCATGCTGATGGTGCTGAATGGTCGGAAATGGTCGTTGCTATGAAAATTGGTGGAATGACGCGAGAACTGGCAAATAATTGTGTGCTGGAGAGTATTGATGAAAAGACTTGTCATTTGGTGTTGACTCCTGGGCATAGTCAGCTGGTTAGTCCTCGGGCTCAAGAGCGGTTGCAGCTTGCATTGCAGAAATATCGTGGTAAACCTATTAAACTGAATATTAAGGTGGAAGCAGTAAGGAATGCTACGCCAGCACAAAAAAAAGTACAAAAAAAAGAAGATATACAGCAATCGGCGGTAGACTCCATTAATGCTGATGAAAGTGTACAGGCATTAAAAGATAGTTTTGGGGCTAGAGTGATGCCCGGGACTATAGAGCCGATGTGACTTCAGGTCCCTTGATTTACGCCATAACTGCGTGAAAGTGCTCATTTACAGCTGTAAACTCCGTCCTTTCGCCTTGTTCTGAAGTGAATCAGCGGCAATCGGAGCAGTTACTTGGGCATAACTGAATAGTGACGAACCGATATTGGATAATAATACATAAGCGCGGAGAAAATATGAAGAACGGATTGGGTAATATCATGCAGCAAGCCCAAAAAATGCAAGAAGACATGAAAAAAGCGCAGGATGAATTAGCGGCTATGCAGACGCAGGGGGAATCTGGCGGAGGCTTGGTGTCAATTATTATGACTGGAAAGCGAGAAGTTAGAAAGGTGACTATTGATGATTCATTAATAGGTGATGATAAAGATATGTTAGAAGATTTGGTGGCGGCGGCGTTTAATGATGCTGTGCATAAGGTTTCTAAAATGAAAAAAGAAAAAATGGCTGAAGTAACTTCAGGGCTGCCATTACCTCCTGGTTTTCAAATGCCATTCTAATGCAAGAAAAAGGCTTATTGGGTCAGTTGATTCGGAATTTATGTTGCTTGCCTGGAATCGGGCCTAAGTCGGCACAACGAATGGCATTTCATTTGTTGCAGCAGGATCGGGGAGGTGCTAAGCAGTTGGCTAATACGTTGTTACGTGCAATAGATCAAATTGGTTATTGTCAGAAGTGTCGAACACTGACAGATTCGGATGTATGTGATATCTGTATTCAATCTTCAAGAGATAAGACTATTCTATGTGTGGTTGAAAGTCCTGCCGACGTGTGGGTGGTTGATCAAGCAACTGTTTTTAAAGGTCTGTATTTTGTTTTGCATGGACGATTGTCGCCACTGGATGGGGTGGGGCCAGATGAAATAGGCTTGGACCAGTTGCAGCAGCGGTTTAAACAGGGTGAGATTAAAGAAATTATTTTGGCAACGAATTCTACGGTTGAAGGTGAGGCGACGGCATGTTTTGTTGCTGAAATTGCTAAAAAATATGATATTCAGGCCAGTAGGATTGCCCATGGTGTTCCCATGGGGGGGGAGTTGGAGTTTATTGATAGTGGAACTTTATCTCATGCCTTTGCAGGTAGAAGAGAAATGCTTTAGGTTTTAAGGATCCTTCTGTTAATTGATTGTTGAGGTGAGAGTGTGAATGATTGTTTGTTTTGTAAAATGGCAAAAGGTAAAATTAAACCCGATGTGGTTTATCAGGATGAGTTGGTTTTGGCCTTTAGGGATATAAACCCGCAGGCTCCTACGCATATACTGATCATTCCAAAGCAGCATATAGAGACTTTAAATGATCTGGATGATATTGGTCTGGCTGGACATTTGTTAAAAACGGCTGTTAAATTGGCTAAGCAGGAAGGAGTGGCCGAGGGCGGCTATAGAACTGTTTTTAATTGTAATGATAAGGGTGGGCAAGAAGTTTATCATTTGCACATGCATTTATTGGGCGGACGTCAAATGAACTGGCCGCCAGGTTAATTAAAAGTAACCGTTGTGTTTTTAAAAGGAAAATGTAGATTAATTCGCAATAATAGACTAAAGAAAGTAATATCTAGATTAGAGGGACTTGTATTCGTGCAGGGAAATTCTT
>CAZMQH010000051.1:6204-11828 GCA_964568245.1 uncultured Methylomarinum sp. | reverse complement strand
TATATGTGGCTAATAATTGCCATTGTTACTTCAGATACAGCGCAATTTTAAGTAATATTCAGTGTTTTAGGCCTTGATATGATTCAGAAACCTTTTTCTGAATCCAATAATCAGACTCAGGTCGATCAAATCTTGCCACATTCTTTTGTAGTCTGCTCTTAGTCTTCAAGTTATTCCAATGCCATTTCTTATCTTAATGATTTTAAAGTTATATTATTTTATGGCATAAGGTGTGCTTTATATTTTTGTAACAAGAAATAGGGGGGATTATGGCGATTAACTTTGATAATGCATTAGGGATTCATCCTCAGGCATTAGTTTTACGTGAAAAACGAAGTGAAGTGTTGGCATCTAATTTGGCTAATGCAGATACCCCAGGATATAAGGCGCGCGATTTAGATTTTAAAGCTGCTTTGAAGCAATCCATGCCGTCTAATACTTTTATGGAGCGGACGCAAGAGGGGCATTTTTCACCTAATGATCGGTTGTTGGGAGCAACGATAATGTTCCGTAATCCAAACCAGTCATCGCTTGATGGCAATACTGTTGAGGCTCATATTGAACAGGCTAAATATTCTGAAAATGCTGTGCAATATCAAGCAAGTTTACGTTTTATTAATGGCAAGTTTTCAGGAATGATGTCAGCATTGAGAGGGGAATAATTATGCCATCCATGAATATATTTGATATTGCCGGTAGCGGTATGAATGCTCAGTCATTAAGGCTGAACTTGGTAGCGAGTAATATTTCTAATGCAAATAGTGTGAGCAGTAGTCTTGATGAAGTTTATAAATCAAGGCAACCTGTTTTTAAAGCAGAGCTTAAAAGTGTGATGGATACGCAGAATGCTTCAAGTAAAGTTAATGTTGTTGGCATTGTTGAAAGCCAAGCACCCGCAGTGATGGAATATGCGCCTCATCATCCTATGGCTGATGCCAATGGATATATCTATAAACCCAATGTAAACACCGTTGAAGAAATGGCTAATATGATGTCGGCATCGCGATCATATCAAAATAATGTTGAAGTTTTAAATACAGCCAAACAATTAATGTTGCAAACATTAAAAATGGGGCAATAGGAGATAAATCATGGCGATTAATTCAATAGAAACCTTTCAAAACCTTGGTCTTACGACTTCTGCAGATAAAGCAGCTCAGGCAGAAACAAAGCAAAAGTTAGGGCAAGAGGATTTTTTGAAATTATTAACCACACAGTTGACTCATCAAGATCCGAATAAGCCAATGGAAAATGGCGATTTCCTCGCTCAAATGGCTCAATTTAGTACGGTCCAAGGGATTGGTGATTTAAATGATTCATTTAATGAATTTGCCAACTCTATTGGGTCTGGGCAATCATTACAGGCGGCTAGTTTGGTCGGACGTTCTGTGTTGATCCCTTCAAATGATGTTGTGATGTCATTAAATAAAAATATTACGGGTGAAACTGTTTTAAATGAGAGTACCAGTAGCTTGAAGGTCAGCTTCTTAGATAGTAATGGACAAACTGTAAAAACCTTAAATCTAGGGCATCAAGATGCAGGCAATATAGCCTTTGAATGGGATGGGCTATTAGATGACGGTACTTATGCCGATCCAGGTCAATATCAAATAAGGTCTGAAGCAACAATTGATGGAAATAATACTATTTTACAAAATTATGTAAACGCTGATGTGAAAAGTGTGGCAATAGGTGGAAATGACGGTATTAAATTGGCATTAGCTGGTTTAGGTGAAGTTGATTTTAACGAAGTTAAGAAAATATTCTAGTTTTTTAGGAGAGCAATCATGAGTTTTGCAACTGCATTAAGTGGCTTGGCCGCAGCACAAACAGATTTACAAGTTATTGGTAATAACATTGCGAATGCTAACACCACCGGTTTTAAAGAGTCGCGAACGGAGTTTGCTGATATTTTAATTAGTTCCAGTTCAACCGCGTCTGGGCCAGGGGTTAGAATCTCAGAGGTTGCTCAACAGTTTAATGAGGGAAATATTGAGGCAACTCAGAATAATTTAGATTTAGCCATCTCTGGTAATGGTTTTTTTGCAATGGGGGAGAGTGATGATGCAACTAATGCAACAGCATTTACTCGGAATGGAGCCTTTCATTTGACGCCAGAAGGTTTTATTACCAATGATGCGGGTTTGTTTTTGATGGGAGGAGCGCCAAGAGGAGCGAAAGTATCTGATGGGTTTACCACGGGGTCTCCCGAGGCGCTTAAAATTGATACAGCTCAAGGCAAGCCTTCAGCTACAACAAAAGTAGATTTAAAAGTAAATTTAGACTCCAGAATGGATAGGCCAGAGATAGCATTTACTGGGTATGATTCTAAGGTAACTACAGGCCCAAGTATTGATACTTATAACAGTTCAACGACAACCACAATTTTTGATTCCTTAGGTAATACGCATACATTAACCACTTATTTTGTTAATGAAACACCTGATGGAGCTTCAACAAGTACTTGGGGGGCTTATATGTATCTGGATGGCCTTGGGGTTAATACAGGGACAACCGCGACATTAGATATGCCAGATTCAGCTGTTTCTACTGCTATTCAAGGACTTTCAGCAAGTGACTCTGCCATTGTAACTGGGGTGGCACTTGCTGCTTCAGCTGATGCCGCTGTCACAGGAGCATCAGCAACAACAACGGCTACTGCTGCCACGGATACTGCTGTTGCCGCTGTCACTAACCCGACTATTGCAGCGCAAGTAGCAACGGTTGTTGCTGCTGCAAACTCTGCGAAAACAGCAGCGGATGATGCTGCAGCCCTTGCGGTGACAGCAGCGTCGGCTGCAGCTACCGCGCTTGCTGCAGACCCAACAAATGCTGATTTAGTGGCTGCCGATGCTGCAGCTACAACGGCATCGACATCAGCTGCGACTGCAGCAACGGATGCAGGTACGGCAGCAACGGATGCTGCTGCTATTGTTGATGCGGGTACTTTAACCACAGCAACGTCTTCTGCAGCGACAGCAACAGCTTCTGCAGCGACAGCCTCAACTAATACAGCAACCGCAGCAACTGCAGCAAATACAGTGGGTGTTAATGCTGCTATTGCTGCTATAGCATTGATACCTGGTGTATCTGCTCAGCAGCTTGCTAGTTCAACTACCGCAGTAGCTTTATCTGGAGCGACTGCGGCTTCCGTTATTGCAGCGGCTGCCTCGGCAGAGTTGGCTGGAACAAAAATCCCCATGACTTTTGATTCTTTAGGCAATTTAATTGCTGATACCACAGGGACGAATGCTTCGGCAGGAAGTGGTGATGATAATTTTGAGTTTTCAAATATTGATATATCACCTTTACTTGCATTAAATGTGAGTGCCGACCCATTAACATTAACTTTAAACCCGACAGGGTCGACTCAATTTGCGGCTGATTTTGGCGTTAATGACGTGCTACAAGATGGTTTTGCATCAGGGAATCTAACGGGAGTTAGTTTTGATAAAACAGGGGTTTTGTTAGCTCGATACAGTAATGGAACATCAAGTCCTTTAGGGCAATTGCTTTTAGGCCGGTTCACTAATAATCAGGGCCTTTCAAAGCTTGGTGCTACCACTTGGCAAGAGAGTATTTCTTCGGGTACTGTGGTATTGGATGTTGCTGGGGGTAATAATTTTGGCGACATTTCAGC
Organism: uncultured Methylomarinum sp.; assembly: GCA_964568245.1. Taxonomy (GTDB): domain Bacteria; phylum Pseudomonadota; class Gammaproteobacteria; order Methylococcales; family Methylomonadaceae; genus QPIN01. The sequence goes on along the minus strand of CAZMQH010000051.1, from coordinate 8,188 downwards.
TTCTGCTTTAGAGGGTTCCAATACTGATATTGCAACACAATTGGTGAAAATGATTGTCGCACAGCAGGCTTATCAAGCTAATGCGCAAACTATTTCAACTCAAGATGAGATCATCCAAAGGATACTTCAGCTTTAATTAAAAAGTAGATAGGAGAGCCGTTATGGATCGTAGCTTATATATCGCAATGAGTGGAGCCAAGCAAACGTTGTTGGCCCAAACCTCAAATGCCAATAATTTGGCTAATGCGCAAACAACAGGGTTTAAATCTGATTTTGAGCAGTTTCGGTCAATGCCTGTCTTTGGTCCAGGTTATCCTACCCGAGTTTATGCTATGGCAGAAAGACCAGGATCAGATATGAGTATGGGCTCAATTCAGACCACAGGTAATGATCTGGATATTGCCATAAAGGGCGAGGGCTGGTTTGTTGTAGAAGGTAAGGGAGGTAAGGAAGCATACTCACGTGCAGGTGATTTAAGAATTACACCTGAAGGGCGATTAGAAACAGGGGCGGGTGTTGCTATTTACGGCAATGATGGGCCAATTCTATTGCCGCCAGCAGAAAAGATAGATATCGGTAATGATGGAACGATTAGTATTATTCCTGTTGGGGAAGGGCCGAGCACTTTAGCCGTTATTGATAGAATTAAAATGGTTAAACCTGACATGAGAAACTTAGAAAAGCTCAATGATGGTTTTATGCACACAAAAGATGGCAGTATCCCTGAGGCTGATGCGAGTGTTAGTCTTATTCAGGGGGCTTTAGAAAGTTCTAATGTTAACGCAGTTTCAGCGTTGGTGGAAATGATAGAGTTAGCTAGGAATTTTGAATTACAAACTAAAGTAATGAAAAGTGCAGATGATAATTCAGGGGTCAGTGCAAAATTGATGCAAATGGCATAGTAAATGCTTCTCTTCTAGTGAGACAATAATTTGTCACTAGGAGAGTAACATGACTGAAAGAGCATTATGGGTTGCTAAAACAGGTTTAGATGCCCAACAAACAAGAATGGCGGTTATTGCCAATAACTTGGCTAACGTAAACACCACCGGTTTTAAAAAATCCAGAGCAATTTTTGAAGATCTGGTTTATCAAAACATTCGACAAGTTGGCGCTCAGTCAACCGAAAATACCGAGTTACCGACTGGGCTACAGTTAGGAACAGGTGTCAGAACAGTAGCAACAGAAAAGTTGCACTCCCAAGGTAATATTCAGCAAACAGAAAATTCATTAGATATTGCCGTGAATGGACGAGGTTTTTTCCAAATTCTTAATCCGAATGGTGATATCAATTACACTCGCGACGGATCTTTCAAGTTAGATTCTACAGGACAAATGGTAACCTCTAGTGGGATGATATTAGAACCTAATATTACTATTCCAAGAGATGCTTTAAGTGTAACGATAGGGCGTGATGGAACAGTATCTGTTGTACAGCCTGGTAACGCTGCAACCGTACAAGTCGGCCAAGTTCAATTAGCAAGTTTTATTAATCCAGCTGGTTTAAGCCCAGCGGGTGAAAATTTGTTTACTGAGTCTGTATCCAGTGGTGCACCTGTTGTTGGCACCCCTGGGGAAGAGGAGTTTGGGGCTGTATTTCAAGGTTCCTTAGAAACTTCAAATGTTAATGTTGTTGAAGAACTGGTCAATATGATTGAGACACAGCGGGCCTATGAAATGAACTCAAAAGCCATTTCAACCACTGATGAAATGCTATCTTTTGTGACTCAGCAATTATAGTTAGGGTGGCTGATATGCGCTTATTCAATATAGTTATTATGGCATGTTCTTTAATGGTCTTGGCAGGCTGTGAAACTTTGCCTAAAAGAGACCCTGCATTTGCTCCAGTACAAGCTGTAGATCTGCGCCCCCCGCAGCAGACCAACGGTGCTATCTATCAAGCGGGTTACGATATGCGTTTATTTGAAGACCATACCGCGAGGCGAGTGGGTGATATTTTGACTGTTAACTTAGATGAAAACAC
>CAZMQH010000051.1:0-6104 GCA_964568245.1 uncultured Methylomarinum sp. | reverse complement strand
ATAGCTGGCGTTCGTAGTAACCAATTAGTAGGCTATGGGCTGGTTGTTGGACTTAATTCATCAGGTGATAAAACTCAATTTACTGGGCAGAGTTTGCGTAGCATGTTGGCAAGGTTAGGTCTTACTTTGCCACCCGGTGTTGATCCAAGGTCTAAAAATGTTGCCGCTGTTGTCTTGCATGCTGATTTACCCGCTTTTGCCAAGCCTGGGCAGAAAATTGATGTGACGGCATCCTCAATTGGTGATGCCAAAAGTTTACGCGGGGGCTCATTATTAATGAGTCCATTAAAAGGAGCAGATGGCAATATTTATGCGATTGCTCAAGGCAATTTGGTTGTGGGGGGGTTAAGTGCTTCTGGGCAGGATGGTTCTAAAATTACGGTCAATAATCCAGCGGTTGGGCGTATTCCAAATGGTGCTACGGTCGAAAGAGGTGCTCCCAGTTCTTTTGGGAAAGGTAATTCATTAGTTTTTAACTTATATAATTCAGACTTTACTACCGCTAACCGTATGGTTGAGGCTATTAATAAGGTTCTTGGGCCTCAAACTGCAAAAGCCTTAGATGCAACATCGATAAAAGTAAGTGCGCCATTAGATCCATCACAGCGGGTGCTATTTGTTTCGATGATTGAGAATATGAATGTCATACCCGATGATGCTCCGGCAAGAATTATTGTAAATTCTCGATCTGGTACCGTGGTTATTAACGGCAACGTGCGGATTCAGCCTGCTGCTGTATCACATGGAAGTTTAACGGTAACCATTAGTGAAAATTTACAAGTCAGTCAGCCTAATGCTTTAGCTGGAGGCGATACAGTGGTAGTGCCGCAGTCAGAAGTTAAGGTTGAAGAAGGTGGCTTGGATAAAGAGGGTAATCATATGTTTGTATTTACCCCTGGTGTTACGCTTAATGAGATTGTAAAAGCAGTTAATAAAGTGGGGGCGGGACCAAGTGATTTAGTGGCTATTTTAGAGGCACTTAAATCAGCTGGCGCGTTAAGAGCCGAGCTTATTATTATTTAGGTAAATGCCATGTTGAATGTTGAAAATGCAGCGATTTATACCGACTTTAATAGTTTGGCAAAGTTAAAGAATGAAGCAAAAGAAAAAACACCAGATGCCATTAAAGAAGTGGCTAAACAATTTGAGTCAATATTTGTTGGGATGGTGTTAAAAAGTATGCGTCAAGCTAAGTTGGCAGACGGTATTTTAGATAACAGTCAAAGTGACTTTTATCGCGATATGTATGACCAGCAATTATCCATACATTTATCGGGTAATAATGGTATAGGTCTGGCTGAAGTCATTGAGCGGCAATTAAGTCCAGATCAATCGGTTTCTATAACTAAAGCACAAAGCATTGCTGACTATGAACGGCGTAATTTAATGCTCAAAGCGGCAAAAGATAGCCATAAGCCAGAAGAAATTAAGCCGATGCTTGAGAGCATAGCAACAAAGAGTATTAATTCTATATCCGATTTTGTTAAGCAGTTGCGTCCTTATGCAGAACAGGCGGCTAAAAAACTAGGTGTTGATGCCAATATTTTATTGGCTCAGTCGGCTTTAGAAACGGGTTGGGGAACGTCAGTTATTAAATCTAAGGACGGTAGCAGTAGCCATAATCTATTCAATATCAAAGCTGATAAATCATGGCATGGCGCGAAAACCAGCATTGAGACATTGGAGTATAAAGAGGGCGTTGCTAAAAAAGAAATAGCAGGGTTTAGATCTTACAATTCTTACCAGGAAAGTTTTGATGATTATGTTGATTTTATAAAAACCAATCCTCGATATAAGACTGCCATAAAAATGGCGGAAAAAGCGGAACGATATGTGCATGAATTACAACAAGCAGGTTATGCAACGGATCCACATTATGCGGATAAGGTGATGGAAATTTATAACAGTACGGCAATTACTGGAAGTTCGGATAACTTGGTTCAAAAACAGCAAGTGATAACTGCAGATAATTCATAAGGAAAAATAGAAATGGCAAGTGGTATGTTAGGAACAGCGATAACGGGGCTTAAGGCTTTCCAGCGTTCGTTGGAAACTACAAGTCATAATATTTCAAATGTAAATACTGAAGGTTATAGTCGCCAACGAGTTGACCTTGCTAGCAGTAAAGAGAAAATGATTGGTGTTGGTTACTTGGGGACTGGGGTTAATATTGTTAATATCACCCGAAGTTATGATCAGTTTATAACCACTCAATTAAGGTCTAGCACTGCAGCTTTTGGCGATGTGGATAAATATAGCCAATTAGCTTCACAAGTTGACGATATTATTGCTGACCCTACCGTTGGAATGCAACCGGCCATTAAAAACTTTTTTAATGCGGTTCATGATGCAACAGGTGACTCATCATCTATTCCTGCAAGACAAGTGATGGTTTCTGAAACAGAAATTCTAACCAGTCGTTTTGATACCATGAATTCTAGATTTGGTCAGATTCGTGAGCAAATTAATACCGATATGGTGGTGATGGCTGATCAAATTACTTCATTAGCAGGTTCAATTGCTAATTTAAACGTCCAAATTTCTAATGCGCAGGGGCAAGCTAATGGAAATCAACAACCCAACGATTTACTAGATAAGCGAGATACTGTATTAAATCAATTAGCAGAATTAGTTGATATTTCGGTTGTGCCTAGTAATAGCAATATGGTTAATGTTTTTATGGGGCAAGGCCAGGTTTTAGTGCTTGATACTAATGCTAATGCCGTGGTGACTAAACCAACAGTATTTGATTCATCAAAGCTTGATATTATGATCAGAACACCTTCAGGAATGGAAGGTGTTGTCACGAATCAAGTGACAGGTGGGGCTTTAGCTGGGACCTTACGATTTAGGGATGAGGTATTAGACCCTGCTCAGCAACGTTTAGGGAGTGTTGCTGCCAGTATCGCCATGGAATTTAATAATATCCATGAAACTGGATTTGATCTTGATGGTAATGCAGGTGAATTATTTTTTAAAGGCCAGGGGATGGGGGTTGACCCTATTCCTGTCGCTGCAAATACCACCAATTCAGCTTTATCATCCATTACTGTTATGTTCGATAAAAATAATATTAAGAATATTGATTTTAGTGACTATCAGTTAGAGGTTACTGCAGGGCCCGCGTATAAATTAACGCGGATGGCAGATAACAGTACCATGACACTCACAGATTCAGGCGGTGGCATTTTAGTTGCCACAGCACCAGAAACATTGCCCGGGATTACCATTAACTCAACGAGTTTAACCACAGGTGATTCATTTTTAATACGGCCTACATTTACGGCGGCAAGTACCATAGAACAAAATATAACAGATCCTAGAAAAGTAGCTTTAGCCACTAACATAGCAACCGATAGTCATAATGTTGATTATGTGGTGAATGGTCCTATGCCTGGTGACAATAGAAATGGATTGTTGTTAGCTGGCTTGGAAAATAAGCAAGGTATGCTAGGGGGAACGGCTTCATTTCAAGGAGGCTATGGCTTAGTAGTTTCTGAAGTGGGAGTATTAACTAGTTCAGCAAAAATAGCCTCAGCAGCACAGGAAACTTTGTTAAATAATGCGAAAGATTCTTGGGGTAATGTGTCAGGGGTTAATTTAGATGAAGAGGCGGCTAATTTAATTAAGTTTCAGCAATCTTACCAAGCAGCAGCACAAATGATTTCAGTGAGTAGTGCTTTGTTTGATTCTTTGCTTGGCGCAGTTAGGGGATAGATTATGAGAATTTCAACATCTTGGGCTCAGCAATTAGGCGTTAATGCCATGAATGCCCAGCAAGTAAAAATGTCTAAAACCCAAATGCAATTGTCATCTGGGTTAAAAGTATTAACACCGAGTGATGACCCGGCGGCTGCGGTAAGAACATTAAGTTTACAGGAGTCAATTGATAAAACATTGCAATATCAAGACAATATTGCCATGACTCGCTCACGATTGAGTATTGAAGAAGGCGCTCTACAAACATCAGAAAATATACTCTTTAGAGCTAAGGAATTAACAGTTCAAGCACTTAACTCAACACTGACTTTACAAGACCGAGATGCTATTAAGTCTGAAATAGATCAGTTATTACAAGAAATGGTGGGAGTAGCAAATACCAAAAATGCTAATGGTGAATATATTTTTTCTGGGGATTTATCAACAACCCCCGCCGTTGCTTGGAATGCAGACGTAGGCTCTTATGTCTATCAGGGTGGAATTAATCAACGTGCATTAGATATTGCACCAGAACGACGAGTGTCTGATGGTAATTTAGGTTCCAATGTATTCAGTAATATTGCCTCAGTTAGTCAGGAAGCCAATACCACAATAGATGGAGCTGAACTTAATCAGCGTAGTATATTTGATACATTACAATCACTATCCAATGCTTTATCTCAAAAGTATGAAGTGCCTGAAGCTGCCATTACAGGTGATAGGTTCGTACGTTTTGGCGCAAACTACCAAACAACTCCTACAACTTTTGAATTAAGCAGTGACAGTGGGAGAACATTAACAGGAAGTAGTATCAGCTTTCCTTTAAATTATGATGTGGGTACGGGCGGTACAAATGCTGATTTTAATATTGTTGTAGATGGCGATACGCTTGATCCTGTTACCATCACTTTGGCTAAGGATTATGCAACACAAGCAGAATTACTTGAAGATATTGAATTACAAATTTCATTGAGTGGTTCGGCAAATAAAGACCTAGTTAAGGTTGACCTGTCAGCCGACCCTATTCAATTTAAAACCAGTAGTACAGCGGCAAGTCCAACATTAGAATTAGTGGCAACAGGAGGTGCATTAACTGATTTTACCGCTGTTATTGGATTAACTGGCGTGATAGCCCAACCTGTTACTGTGACACTTAATGATAATTACGCAGATTTAGATGCAGTGGTTACCGCTATTAATTCTACGGTGGGGTTGGCAGCGATAGGGGTAGAAGCTCGTAATAATGGCAATAAAATTGAATTTGTTTCTACTACTGAAGGAAAAGACTCTGCCGTTTCAATTTATGATAAAAGCCCCGTAGATGGATCATTTTTAGTTGATTTTGGTTTCAGCAGTAAGGAAACAGGGAGCGGTGTAGATTTTGGTGGTTCAATTACTGGAATAAAACCGACAATAGTTTATGATTATTCAATTTCAACCTCTACCTCGAATGCATCTTTTGAATTGAATGATGAAGCGGGTAATAAACTCACCATTATCTTAGATCAAGATTATGGTGATCATGAGACACTGATTAAAGCAATCAATACTCAAATTACAGGATCATCCCTTAAAGGTAAAATAGAGATTGACGCTTTGGCTAATCCTATTACTTTTAAGTCAATTAGTTCGGGTACCAGTGCAGCTGTACAAATTAAACAAGTGAGTGGTAATTTTTTAATTAATTCAGGCTTTACCTCGGGGGATACTGGACGTGTTTTTAGTCAAACAGTCAATGATGTACTGGCTGACTTAGATTCAGCTTTAGATAATTTTTTAAAAGTAAGAACTACCGTGGGCGCAAGAATGCGTGCATTAGATGATCAAGAATTTCAAAATGAAAAGTTTGTGGTGGATATTAAAACTACGCTTTCTGATGTGCGAGATCTAGATTACGCTGAAGCAATTAGCCGTTTTAATCTTGAACAAACAGCATTACAAGCGGCTCAACAGGCTTATTCTCGAGTACAAAATTTATCTTTATTTAACTTTTTATAGAGAATTAAAAGGGAAAGTTATAAAATTCATTTCCCCTCATCAATACATATTAAAATAGCTTAAGGATATATAACCTTAGGCTCAAAATTAGCCGCAGGGTATTTAGGATCAAAGACTGATTTTTCACCTGTTGAAGTACTGGCACTTGCTACCGAGGCATCAAAAAAAAGTACTTTCGGTTGGAAGTTCGCAGCAGGGTATGCTGAATCAAAAGCTGATTTTACTGACTCATTAGCAAAAATAACGGTAGGTTGAAAGTTTGTTGCAGGGTATTGGCTGTCATCACTGTTAGCAACAGCAGTAAGTGGAATAGCGATAATACTTGCGATTAACAGTCCTAAGATCTTGTTTTTCATTGTTTAATAGTTCCAGTAGTTAAACAGTATGCGAGAGAACACTTAAGATGA
>CAZMQH010000050.1:7723-11914 GCA_964568245.1 uncultured Methylomarinum sp. | reverse complement strand
CAGAAACAAAAATCCTACGCAATAGGGGTATATTCATTACTTGCAAGTCCCTAAGAGAAAGACCTCATTGCTATTTAATACGCTAAGTAGTTACAAATAATTCATCAAAAATTGATTCATCCAAGCTTACCAGTAGGTTCTACCCCATGAAAACATTATTTACTCCAGCAATTTCGCTGATGAATCAATTTAATTACCGACGAAAATTTGCTTTTTTAGGTGTTATTTCCCTAATTGCGATTAGTATCTTAATTTATAGCTTATTTCTAGGGCTTAATCAGGTGGTTACCAACTCTAAACAACAGTTACAGGGACTTAGGTTACTTACCCCCTTATCTAAAACAATTCAAACTATTCAGCAACACCGAGGACTTTCTGCGGGTTTCTTAGGTGGAAACATTGCTATGCTTACAATGCGTAATGATAAAGAACGAGAGGTGTTCAAAAACATTTATAACAATGAAACCTATTCCCCAACGCTGTTAACTGACAACATAAATTGGATTTCAATTAAAAAAAATTGGCAACATATTGTTGATACAGGGCTTAACCTTTCAATTGCTAAGAATTTTACTCAGCATACACAGCTGATTGAACAGTTAGAATTCTTTAAAGTCATGCTAACAGATGAATATGCGCTTACCTTTACCACAGACCTTGATACCTTTTATTTAATAGATACCAGTATTAATAAACTACCAAAAGCCATGGAGCAACTCGCCCAAATACGTGATTTTGGTACCAGTATTTTGGCTAAAAAGCATGCATCTGAATATCAACGTATAGAGTTAATTGTATTAATTGCAAAACTAGAGGTTTCCCTACGCCAACTAACGGTCAACTTAAACAAAACGGCTAGCTTAAATCATAATATTAAACCTCAACTACTTGCTGCTTCAACAGATATTACTGATTCGGCTCAGCAAATTATTAACTTGGTACAATCAGATTTACTGGGAGAAAAGTTTTATACTCACCCCGAAACTTTTTTCAACCAAGTCACTACTGCAATTAACAGTAGTTACACCCAAATGTATCAAATTTTATTACCGACAACTAAAGCAATTACCACTTATCGTTTGCAGCAAGCAAAAAACAGACTCTATATAAGTATTAGTATTTCATTAATCTTATTATTAATAGTCCTCTACTTTGTTATTGGTATTTATTATTCTATGAGAGGCAGTATACAAACACTCACGCGCTCTCTCCAAGCCTTTGCTGATGGTGATTTAGAACAGCGAATTCACCTTAAAACTCAAGATGAACTTAATCATATTGGTAATAGCTTTAATCAACTTGCTGAAAAAACCACTTCACTACTCGCTCATTTAGAAAATAGTCAAAAGAAAACACAACAAGTCCTAGATGGCCTCCTTACAATGGTAAGCATTACTTTACCCGATGGCACGCTAGATTTTGCCAGTTCACGATCTTTAGAACTCACAAAATTAACTCCCGCGGATATCATTGGCAAAAAAATATGGGACTGCCCTTGGTTTTCATATAGTGAATCATCGCAACAACTTATTCGCCAAGATTGTCAATTAGCCGCTAAAGGTGAATATGTTGACAGAGAAATTCAATTTTCTCTTGCTGATCATAAAATCTGGGTTGATTTTAGCGTACACCCCGTTTTTGATAACACTGGGAAAGTTAATTTTTTAGTCGCGGAAGTAAGGGATGCAACCCGCAGGAGAATAGCTGAAGAACATTCAAAACGAAGCCAAAAAATGGATGCATTGGGTAAATTAGTAGGAGGTATAGCGCATGACTACAATAATATGCTGGGCGTTATATTAGGCTATGCTGAATTGCTAGAAATGAAATATGAAAATAGTAATGATAGTGAGGGTTACATCGCAGAAATAATACGTGCGGGTGAACGAGGTAGAGTTTTAACCCGAAAAATGTTGGCATTTTCTAAATCAGAAAGCAGTAACCCAAGTGCATGTGATATCAATCAGGCATTGCTTGATTTAAAAGATATGTTGTCTAAATCATTAACCGCTTCTATTAAACTTAATTATGATCTGTATGAACATGCTTGGCCTGTATGGCTTGATATTCATGAATTAGAAGATGCCATCTTAAATTTAAGTATTAATGCAAAATATGCCATGCCAAAAGGAGGCACTTTATCTATTACCACTAAAAACACCTACATTTCTAGAGATGAAGCGAAATTATTAGGTTTAGAAGCTAATGATTACTTAAAGCTATGTATTGCTGATACAGGCTATGGAATGGATGAAGAAACTAAAGCACATGTATTTGACCCTTTTTTCACCACTAAAGGGGAAGCAGGAAACGGACTTGGTTTAAGCCAGGTTTTTGCATTTATGGAACGTTCTAGTGGCACCATAAACCTTTACACTCAATTAGACGAGGGGTCACAATTTAGTCTATACTTCCCTAGACATAATAAAACACAAAAAGCAGCTAAATCATTTGATAATCATTCAGCCCCTCAATTAACGGGAAAAGAACACATATTAGTAGTAGATGACGAACCCGCTTTACGTGAACTAGCTAAACAAATACTAACCCATTTTGGATACCAAGTAACGGTAGCCAGCTCTGGTGGTGAAGCACTTAAGGTTCTAGCAACTCAACCTATCGACCTTATGTTAAGTGACATCATTATGCCAAATATGGATGGCTACCAATTATCTCGATTAGTCACCAAGCACTACCCAAAAATAAAAATACAATTAGCCAGTGGTTTTAGTGATAATAGACATACTGAATCAGACCTGCACTTAAGGCAAAACATGCTTCATAAGCCTTATAGTTCAAAAGAGTTGCTCACCAGCATCCGTCTCCTTTTAGATGGCTACCTGTTACCCATGACAAAATAATAAAAAGATGTCCACACCTGATAACTGTCTTTGCAAGGTTTATATTGTTGACGATGACGAGCAACAAGCAAATTTAATGCAAGCAATGGCTAAAACCATTGAAATTGAAACAGAAATATTTACCTCCAGTATCGAATTCTTAAAAGCACCTGTGACGGCTTATGACATTGTTATTCTAGATTTACAAATGCCAGAAAAAGATGGCATTGAAATTATGCGTGAGCTAGCCTCATGTAATAAAAACCCGAGCTTTATCTTAGTGAGTGGATTTGATGAACGGGTACTACACTCAGCCAAGCAGCTTGCAGAATCTAAGCATCTCAATGTTGTAAATACTCTTTCTAAACCTTTTAAAGCAAAAGCTTTTATCGCTTTAATTAAAGATACATACGCTAAATCCATAGAACTTTGTTTGCAACAACAAAACAATCCAACAATCAACTCAGATAAGCAAGATAGTGCCACCATTGAAGAGCTAAAACTAGCGCTTCGAAAACATCAATTGATCGTCTATTTTCAACCTCAAGTATGTTTTAACACGGGAATGTTACAAACTGCCGAGGTTTTAGTCCGCTGGCAGCATCCTGAAAGAGGTTTATTATTACCTGCCGAGTTTATCCCTCTTGCGGAAAAACATCAGTTAATGAACTTGCTAACAGAAGAAATCCTGATGTTGGCTATTAAAGAATATACCAAAGTGATTGTTAGTGGGCTTGATGTTAAAATTTCTATCAACTTATCAGCCCAAAATGTAAATGATTTAGCCATGCCTGAAAAGTTAGAAGGCTTGCTCAAACATTACAATATTGATCCAAGCTCTATTACCTTAGAAATAACCGAATCTGCATTAATGAATAAAGTATCTGATTCTTTAGATATTTTAAATAGATTAAGAATGAAAGGGTTTGCATTATCTATTGATGACTTTGGTACAGGCTATTCATCCTTAGTAAAACTATACCAAGCCCCTTTTACTGAACTAAAAATTGATAGGCGTTTTGTGCTTCGGTCTGTTGCTGATCAGGATTCAAGCGCTATTATCAAACTCTCTATTCTATTAGCTAAGGAGCTAAAGATGAAAACAGTCGCGGAAGGGGTTGAGTCAAAAGAAATATGGGACCAGTTACAAAGTTTAGGTTGTGATAATGCACAAGGCAATTATGTTGCTAAGCCTATGCCTACAGATGATTTTATTCAATGGGTTAAAGACTTTTAGTATTTGTTGGGCAAAGTTCTGTTGCGTACCCAACAATTTATAAATATAAAAAATTGCAGTTAAATACGGGGCTTTATTAAAAATAATATTTTCAAAAATCAGTTAGTATTTTTT
>CAZMQH010000050.1:0-7623 GCA_964568245.1 uncultured Methylomarinum sp. | reverse complement strand
TTAAACGCGCTTAAAAATAAGTGAAGTATTAATCCCCCCAAAAGCAAAATTATTACTCATAACATAATTGCATTCTAATAATCTTATTTCACCTTTAATATAATCTAAATCAGCACATTCTGGATCAATATTATCTAAATTAGCGGTTGGGTGAAACCAGTTTTCGTTCATCATATTGATGACAGCCCATGCCTCAATCGCACCACAAGCACCTAGTGTATGGCCTGTATAACTCTTCATTGAACTAATAGGGGTTGCATTACCAAAAAGAGCCGCAGTTGCCTGGCTTTCAGCAATATCCCCTCTATCAGTTGATGTTCCATGTGCACTAATATAACCAATGGCGGCCGCCTCTAGTTCGGCATCTTGCATAGCTAATTTCATTGCGACTTGCATACTATCACTATCAGGCTGAGTGACATGTAAGCCATCAGAATTAGTTCCAAAACCTATAATTTCAGCATAGATACGAGCTCCTCTTTCTATAGCATGCTGTCTTTCTTCTAAAATAAAAGTACCGCCACCCTCACCTATCACTAATCCATCTCTATCTTTATCAAAAGGGCGAGGGGTTTTATTAGGTTCATCATTTCGAGTACTGGTCGCGAATAAGGTATCAAACACAGCCGCTTGAGACGCAGAAAGCTCATCACTTCCGCCTGCTACCATCAGTGTTTGTATACCCTGTTTAATAGTTTCATAAGCATAACCTATGCCCTGGCTACTAGAAGTACACGCACTTGAGGTAGGAATAATTCGACCATTAATTCCAAAATGTAAGCCAATATTAACGGGGCAAGTATGTCCCATCATTCTAATATAGGAGGTTGCATTTAAGCCGCCTTTATCATGGTTTAACAGCATTTTGGTAAAATCAATCAAGCCGCCAAAACTACCTGAAGAACTGCCATAGGCAATGCCCATTTTGCCACTCTTTAAACAAGGGTCATTCAATAACCCAGCATCAATTAAGGCCAGTTCAGTCGCATAAGTGCCCAACATAGCCACCCTACCCATCCCCCGGACTTGTTTTCGTGTGTAATGTTCTGGTCTTGAGAAATCAACAGAGCCTGCTAATTTTGTATTTAAACCATTATATATATCCCAGTCATCCATTCTTTGAATACCAGTTTGCTGATTTTTTAAGTTATCTGCCACTGTTTCCCAATCATTGCCAATGGGAGTTAAAGCGGCCATCCCTGTAATAACGACGCGTTTCATTAAGGAACCTCTGATTAAGTTGATTAGAATTTAGCGCAGGGAAAACTGTCGCTATTATCCACGAAGTGAGAAGTAATAGTCATTCTATTGCGCCGATCTTCGTGGATAATAGCGGCAGTTTTAGCAAGCTAAAAATAATTGGACTTGATCAGAGGTTCCTTAACACAAGCCTCCATTCACAGAAATAACTTGCCGAGTAATATAAGCGGCATCATCAGACAGTAAAAAGGCAACCGTTGCCGCCACTTCTTTTGCTTCTCCCACGCGTCTAAGGGGAATCATTTTCTTTATTTCTTCTAGCGATAAATCATCAACCATTTCAGTATCAATCAGCCCAGGTGCAACACAATTAACGGTTATTTTTCGTTTTGCCAACTCTAATGCCAGCGCCTTAGTCGCGCCAATAATACCGGCTTTAGCTGCACTATAATTAACCTGCCCACGGTTACCCATCACCCCGGAAACAGAGGACAAAGTTACAATACGCCCAGGTTTACGCCGCCGGATCATCGGCATGGTTAAAGGGAATAACACATTATAGAAAGCATCAAGATTAGTATGCACAACGGAATCCCATTGTTCAGCTGTTAAGGCAGGAAAGGCATTATCAGCAGAGATACCTGCATTACAGACCACCCCATAATATACACCATATTGTTCTATATCTTGATTCAATAGCTCTGTACATTGCTGCCTATCTGTCACATCAAACTGAAGCACGCGTGCAGACCGCCCCATAGCAACAATTTGCTCTGCAACACCATCAGCTTCTCTTCTTTTACTTCGGCAATGTACAACCACATCATAGCCTTTATTAGCTAAATATAGGGCGATGGCTTTTCCGATCCCTCGGCTAGAACCGGTTACTAAGACTGTTTTATTCATTTTCACTTATCATTATTCAGATTTTTGCACTTTAAGGACTAAATAAGGGTGAATCAACTCATTACTTTATTTATATCATCGGTAGGTTGATATACATTAAGCTTAGCTGAAATATCAATTCCATCAGCTACAATTTGACAATCAAACACCCCTAAGCCTTGATCTTCCATTAACAGACTCACTGTGATGGTTAATTTCTCTCCAACCTTAAAAGCCGATATATTAGAAACATACCGACGTGAACCTAATAAAAAACCTAATTGAATTGGTTTACCCGCTAATACACACATCATACCGCCATGAGCAGCAATCGTTTGTGCCATATATTCTATACCAACCCATGCAGGCACCTTATCCCCCTCATTAAAAAGGCCATCTCCTCTCACCAGCACTTCTGCCACTAATGATTCTTGGTCATATTCAATGACTTTATCAAGTAATAGCATTTTTCCAGTATGTGGCACCAGTTCTGAAACATTAATATCAATCATGTCCGACTAACAACCATTGAAATATTATTCCCCCCAAAGGCAAAAGAATTACTCTGACAATGTTTAATTTTTCGCCCCAGCGTTTGGCCTTGCTGAATATAATTTAATGCAGGTAATGATTGATCTAATAAATCATCATTAATATTAGGAATTAATATTCCTTGTTCATCCGTACTCCTTAGTAAACTCCAGCACATTCCTAATTCAATTGCTGCAGCAGCTCCCAATGCATGCCCAGTCATCCCCTTAGTTGAACTAACAGCAATTTTATCACCAAAAACTTGCTCAACCGCTTTACTTTCCATCTCATCATTTAAAGGTGTTGCTGTTCCATGCATATTAAGATAATCAATTTCTGCTGGGGACAAGTTTGCCTCAGCCAATGCCGTTTCCATTGCTATTATCACGGCGATACCTTCTGGATCTGGAGCTGAAAAATGATAGGCATCACTGCTAGCGCCAATTCCCGTTAATTCAACAGGACCTTGCTGCTTGCTCAGCACAAATAAAGCCACACCTTCTGATAAACTAATGCCATCTCGATGTTGGCCAAAGGGCTTACACCGGCCCTCTGATACTGAAGCTAAAGCATTAAAGCCATGTACAGTAAATTGACATAAGCTATCAGCTCCCCCAACAATAACGGCATCACACAAACCCAGTGAGATTAATTTTCGTGCAGAAGAAAATGCTTTACCACTGGAAGAACATGCCGTAGATATGGCGTAAGCAGGCCCTGTTAAGTCTAAATAATGCGCTAAAAAATCAGCCCCACCCGCTAATTGTTGCTGTTTATAATGAAATGTTTCTGGTTTTAAATTGTATTTAGCAACTGAGGCCAAAGCCAATTCGGTATTACGAACTCCCGATGTGCTGGTTCCTAATACCACCCCTATTCTATCAGCGCCATATTGAGCAATCATTGAATCGACGGTCGGTTGAATTTGGCTTAATGCGGCTAATAATAAACGATTGTTTTTACAATCATAGACACTGTATCGGCTTGCTATTGTAGGTAAATCAGCATTCACTTCACCCACATAAACAGGTTTAGCGCTGTATTCATCCGTCAATACCAATCCAGAACGATCCCCAGCCTGCAATCTTTTTATCATTTCCTTTGGACTATTGCCTACTGCCGATAACATGCCTAAATCATTAAGAAAAAATCTCATGCTTCTCGGCATAATTCAGCTAAAGTTTTTAACCTGGCTTGTGAATTTTTAACATAAGGGTTTTTTTCATCCCACACATAGCCTGCAAGAATAGAACAAATCATTTCTTTGATATTGCGCTGCTGCTGACCATAAAAAACCACATCTTGTAAATCACCTTGATACCAAGCCGTGACAAAGGCTCTAAAGGTCTCCACTCCAATTTGCAAAGGGTCAGAAAATTCTTTTTGCCAATTAACTGTCTTTCCCTTTAGCTGTTTGTCTAAAACATCTGTGGCTAAGCTAGCAGACTTCATCGCAATGGTGACTCCCGATGAAAAGACAGGATCTAAAAATTCACCTGCATTGCCTAATAAAGCATAGCCTTTACCATAGAGTGATGTCACATCAGCACTATAGCCTTTAATGCTATTAACCTTGCTATCAAACACTGCATTTTTTAACAAAGTAGCTAATGACGGATCTTGAAAAATTAAGGGCTGAAAAATTTGTTGATAGTCATCACCTAAAGATTTAATAAATTCAGGCTCAGCCACTACGCCTAAACTACAACGCCCGTTACTAAATGGAATTAACCAATACCAAATATCTCTATGCTCAGGATGTACAATGATGCGGATTTTATGACGATCATATTCAGAGCTATCAATACCATCCTCAATATGAGTAAATAATGATTGCCGACAAGGAAAATCTGATGATTTTTCTAAGTGTAATAATCGAGGTAAAACCCGGCCAAATCCACTGGCATCTAATACAAAGGAGCTTTCAATTTGATAGCGATTGCCATTAGCGGGTTGAATCGTCAAAACGGGCTTATTTTTAGAAAAGTCTGCCGCGATAACTTGTTGCTGCCAGCGAATATCAACCCCCATTCGCTGTGCTTCATTTGCTAGCAACAAATCAAATTTATCCCGTTGCACCTGAAAGGTTGTGTTAAAACCAGAGGAAAACTTATCTGCAAAACAAAAGTCGGAATACTGTTCATTTTGAATAAATACCGCACCTGATTTTAATTGAAAACCAGCATCGCGAACGGCATCCATCATTCCCGCTTGTTCGATAAACTCCATACATTGAGGCAACAAACTCTCACCAATACTAAAGCGAGGGAAAAGCTCTCTCTCTATAATAGTGACTTGATGTCCCTTATTTTGCAATAATGCAGCCGCGACGCTTCCTGAAGGGCCTGCACCAATAATAATGACATGACAATTATCTGCCACTATCTATACCCCAATGTTGACTAATCTGTTTTTCATTCGATCTATTATACTTCGTACCGCCACAACTGAGGAATTTATAATGCTATAATTTAGGGTTGATAACAGTCCAAAATTCAAATCCCTTACTTTATAAACTATCGCTATAAAATAATGAAAAAAAAACTACGCGCCTTTATCTTTGAAGAACTTATCTTTGTCGCTAAGCCAGAACAATTCAGTGATGATGATGACTTATTAGAAGCTGGGTTGGATAGTATGGGCATTATGCGCCTTATCATGTTTATTGAAGATGACTATAATATTACTCTACCCGATACCGAAATTGAGCCTGATAACGTTCAAACATTTAATGCGCTTGAACAATGGATTTTAAAACATAAAATTAAATGAGTGATTGCAAACAGGATATTTTAGAAGCTTTAAATATTGCCGATAGTTTCACTTTGGCAATGGATGAAGAAATTCGCCAAGATGGACTGGCAGGAAGTTTATGTGGCTTTGGCCTAGAACTAAACCAAACGCCTGATATAGAAAAGCTACAACAGCGTATTATTCGATTTAGCCAACAATTCCCTGTTGCTTTAGCTAGCCTACAACAACGAGGAAAACGGTTTTATTGGTGCAAACGCGCCAACTCCCCGCAATTATTCTTTCAACACCATTGTGCTAAAAAACAGGATCAAGTAACTTTTCATAAAGAGATCATTAATCAACTTATTAATAATCAGCAAAAGAGAGAGGAGACTGCACCTATAGAGTTTCACCTGATTAGCACTGCAACTGAAACTACCTTTTTTATTCGCTGGATTCATCCTTTTTGTGATGCCCGTGGAATAGATTTAATCCTAAAATATCTAAGTGCTGAAGATACTACACCTTTTGAACAAAGTGATACCAAACCTTTAGTTAATCAACAATTAGATAAATATTCATGGTGGAAGAAATTTATTTTGTTATTAAAGGGTAAACGTTATATTGAATCAATTGATAAGTTAGAAAGTATTCAACCATTTAAATCCGAAAAACCACAGCAATTAAACCACAGTATCTATAATCTTTCTCCAGAGCAAACGGTACAAGTCGCTAAACTGGCGAGAAAACAGGTCGGTTTAATGGGAACCAGTCTTTATTACATAGGCTGTTTAATGCGTGCTTTGGATAAAATGAATCCAGAGCAAACAGGCGAAGCTTATTGCTCACCTTATGCCTTTAATCTACGCAAACAACGCGCACTCACTCCCGTGATAGCCAACCATGTTTGTGCATTATTTGCACAAGCACCTCGTAAACTGGTTAAAGACCGTAATAAGCTGTTTGCTCATCTTAAACAACAAAACATGGATGTCATTCGCCAACAATTAGATTATGCATTTTTACCGCTTATGTGGGCGGGCAGTTGGCTGTCATTAGCTGAATATGGCAAAGTGTTGCGTCTTTCAGGCAAAAAAAAAGAACGTAGCTCATTTTGGTTTTCTGATCTAGGTAAAATAGATATTCCTGCTCAAAGCTTCCCTGGTGCGGAAATAAACGCTCTGTTTCACCTTTGCCAAGTCACAACACCACCTGGATTAGCTTTTTTATGTTGCATCTACCAAAACCAACTCACCCTAAGCTATAACTTTGTTGAGCCATTGACAAATTCAGAGCAGATTGCAAAACTACATCAATTAGTTCTAGCGGAATTACTGGATGAAAGCTGAAAAATTATAGTTTGTTTTGTAACTATTCAGCATGCTTTTTATATGTATTTACATTGGACAGTTATCATCACTTGGAGTATAAAAACGTCAGCTGAAGCAATTATTATAAACGTCTTTATTTAAATGGTTTTGGTTTTATAACGGCATCATTTGTGATATTGCTAGTATTTAAAGAAGAATGTATTGTGAGCTCACCGAATACAATCACGCCTTTTGACTTAAAGCCATCATCAGCCCCTGTAAATATGTGCGGATATTTTTAATTAAAGCACGTAAATCGTGATGTTCTGGTTTACGAGCTAATGAATTTTAAAGCTCCCATGCTATATATTTTGGCAACCAACTAAAGTTTTCATGCCACTAATAATTTAGAAACATGCAACTCATCCCTGTGTTGTTCCGCTTGCCACAAGTCATATTGTGATTGTTGGTTCATCCAGCTTTCAGAAGAAGTATTAAAAGCAATAGATAAACGAACAGCCATTTCAGGGCTTATACCAGCCCTTCCATTAATAATACTAGACAATGTTTTTCGACTAACACCAAGCGCTTTTGCTGCATCTGTAACGGTTACCCCTAAAGGCTCTAGACAGAGCTCTTTTATTACTAGTCCTGGGTGAGGGGGATTGTGCATTAACATAGTTTTACCTCAATGATAATCTTCATAATTGACAATTTCTGCATACTCTCCATTCATTCGAAAAGTTATTCGCCAATTTCCACTAACTTTTACTGACCAAGTATCATTTCTATCACCCGTAA
This sequence comes from uncultured Methylomarinum sp., assembly GCA_964568245.1. GTDB lineage: Bacteria > Pseudomonadota > Gammaproteobacteria > Methylococcales > Methylomonadaceae > QPIN01. The sequence continues at coordinate 163 of CAZMQH010000050.1, read as the reverse complement.
GTTGATGAAGCGATAAACTAGGTAAATTCATATCCAATGGTTGTGCAGAAGCATTAAGCCTACCTAGAATTAGTTGAAGCCTTGCTGAGTGGTTTGATTGGATACCTGATTTATTTCCTGTTTTAAAGAAACGTTCTAGTCCTTTATGTTTGAAACTTATAAT
>CAZMQH010000049.1:0-11984 GCA_964568245.1 uncultured Methylomarinum sp. | reverse complement strand
GGAAAGGTATTTATATTATAAATATATTTTTGAGTCATTTGGTTGTTGGGCAGTTTGGGTAAGAGATTTTATTCACGGTGTTCCTCAGGCCTTAAATAGCAACGGTTACTCAGTAGATAATTTAATGCTAGAGTATATAACTGTACCTATCTATTGTTGAGGAGGCAGCAGCAGGCTTTAGCTTACTCTTACTCAAAATAATGCTGATTTACCTACCCCATTGCCATTATATGTCAGGTTATTTAACAGGTTCTCTATTTTAATACCCTGTTTAATGACAGTGGTCTATGAAGTTTTGTTGGATAGTGGGCATTTTTGAGGTGTTTTTTTACGAAAAAAGGTGGTTGTGGTGTCAGCTTACTTTACAAATTGGAAAAAATTAATATTACTTACAATTTATTTTTAAATAAGCTATATTAATCAACTTAATAAAGCCGTTTTATCTTAGGGGTATTTGAAGCAGGACGTACTGGGGTGCGCTAAAAATACCATAAAGTTTATTGTTTTTTTGGTTTGTGGCATCTTTATTGCCTTTAATTTCAATGATTAATCGATTGTATTTTAATAGTTATCCTACCTTTTTTTTGGGGGGGCTAAATTATAGTAGGTTAAATCAAGGGCTTCTAAATGGAAATTAGGGGTGGTTTTATTTGGTTGGCTTTTAACGTCAGCTTTCTCATTAAATATAAAGGTGAAAAAATGATCAATAGATTTAAATTCTTTGCTATTTGTTTGGTAGCATTTGCATCAATGCAATCTGCACAAGCAGGGCTTGTATACAGTTCTGGATCGGTCGTACCCAGTAATCCAGGTTCATTTCAAGTGAGTGGTATGTTTTCAGTAGAAGCTGGAGAAGAATATAAGGCTTCAATTTCTGATGTTTTTGACAGTTTTGATGTGTATTCTATGACAGTAGTTGACCAAAACTTCGACTTAGTTGATAGTGCATTCTCTAATTCTGGAGCGGGTGATGGTGATAGCTATTTATCATTTGTCTTTACTGCAATTTCAGATGCTGTTTATTCAGTTTTTCTAGGGGGTGAAAATAGTTCACACAGTCTATACCTTGCAAAAATTGAATCGCTTCCTTCTACTGGAGCAAACCCAGTACCTGTACCAGGAGCTATCTGGTTTATGGGTTCTGCAATATTTGCTTTAGTAGGTTTAGGTCGACGTAAAGTGGCATAAAGTCTGTTTTAGAGGTAAGTATTGGAAAAGGGGCCTTGTGGCCCCTTTTTTTGTGCGTTTATTTTAAAAATAAACCCTATGAATTTATCTGTCGTCGATAGGGGACAAAATGGTTGGATGTCTTACCGCTGGTTCTGTAATGCGGCAATACGCTCTTCAAGTGGAGGATGGCTCATAAATAGTTTTTTTACACCGCCACCATTAATACCAAAAGCAGCTAATTGACCCGGTAAATCTTCTGGGCTATGAGCACGTTGTAATGCACGCAAAGCACCAATCATTTTTTGATTACCCGCTAAACGCGCACCACCTGCATCGGCATGGAATTCACGGTAACGAGAGAACCACATAACCAGCATTGATGCTAGGAATGATAAGGCAATTTGAGCAATCATTTGGGTGACGAAATATCCCATACCATGACCGCTTTCATTTTTTAGAATGACTCTATCTACAAAATGACCAATAATGGATGCAAAGAAGTAAACGAAGGTATTCACCACACCTTGCATCAATGCCATGGTAATCATATCGCCATTAGCGACGTGGCTAATTTCATGTCCAACGACAGCCTCAACTTCATCTGCACTCATTACTTGTAATAAGCCAGTACTGACGGCAACTAAAGCATTGTTTCTGCTCATACCAGTAGCAAAGGCATTAGGCTCTGGAGTCTGAAATATACCCACCTCCGGCATACCGATACCCGCTTTTTTTGCTTGTTTAGCCACTAAAGAAACCAGCCATTGCTCTGTTTGGTTTTGAGGATGCTCAATCACCTGAACATTCATCGCTCTTTTTGCTGACCACTTAGACATGGCTAATGAAATAAAGGATCCTGTCATACCGATAACGGCTGACAGTACTAAAAGAGCATTTAGGTTTAAATCAACGCCATTGGCTTGTAGGGTGCTGCCAATACCAAAGACACTAAAAACTATGCTGATAACAATCATTATTGCTACGTTAGTAGCAAGGAAAAGTACAATTCGCATCATATTAAGATACCTCTATTATTTAAGGAGTAAATGTTAAGGGCTGCTCTATTAATTTTGTCTGAGCAGGTATGCGTTTAAAATATTTGAGAGCAAGGCGAAGATTGCAGTTAATAGCAAGCTATTAACAAGATTTTCAACGAAGTTATCGAATATTTTAAGCGTATAGATGCCAGTCATGAATTAATAGAGCTGCCCTTGAGTGAAATATGGGGAGTAAAAGCTTAAATTCAATACACTGGACTGTTAAGATAGCTAAAAGTTTAATCGAAAAGGTGATGTATGAAATTTATTAAAGTAATTTTAGTCTTTTTTTTGAGTATAAGTCATAGTTTTGCCGCTAATAATCATAATGACATTTTGCAGCAATTACAGTTACCACAAGGATTTTCTATCTCAATTTTTGCTGATAATGTCCCTAATGCACGGACTCTTACCATCAGTGAAAATGGTGTGGTTTATATAGGTACTCGCCAGCAAGGTGATGTTTATGCAGTTAAAGATACCAATGCTGATGGAAAGGCGGATAAGCGCTATGTCATAGCCAGTAATCTATATATGCCAAATGGTGTAGCCTATAAAAATGGTGATTTGTTTGTTGCTGAAACCAATAGGATATTGCGTTTTAAACAGATAGAACATCATTTGAACAGCCCGTTGAAACCTGAAGTTATTTATGATGAACTGCCTTCAGATAAACATCATGGTTGGAAATATTTACGATTTGGTCCCGATGGAAAATTATATACCGCAGTGGGAGCACCTTGTAATGTTTGTCAGCCAGAAAAAGAAATATATTCTTCATTGGTGAGATTGAACCCCGATGGTAGTGAGTTTGAGATATTAGCGCGAGGCATTAGAAACTCTGTAGGCTTTGATTGGCAACCTAAAACAAAACAACTTTTTTTCACAGATAATGGGCGCGATCATTTAGGCGATAACATTCCCCCTGATGAATTAAATAAGTGGTCAGAAAAAGGGCAGCATTTTGGCTTTCCATACTGTCATGGTGGTGTTATCGCTGATCCTGAGTTCGCAGATGATAAAGCGTGTTCTGAATTTACATCACCTGAATGGAAGTTTAAAGCGCATATGGCTCCTTTAGGGATGAGTTTTTATACCGGTAAACAATTTCCTAAGCGATTTGTTAATCAATTATTTGTTGCTCAACATGGATCATGGAATAGAACTAAACCGCATGGGTATCGTATTGCATTAATTAAATTTAAACAGGGTAAAGCCGTTTCTGAGCAATCTTTTATTACCGGCTGGTTAACAAAAGAAGGCAAAGTTTTAGGCCGGCCTACTGATATTCTGCAAATGCCAGATGGCAGCTTATTAATAGCGGATGATACGCTAGGTGTGGTTTATCGCGTGGAGTATAAAAAATGACTAAGGAGTTTAAAATAAATAACAGAGAAGTCGCTTATAACGGGTTTTTTAGGCTGGAAAAATATCAGCTACAGCATACTTTGTATCAAGGAGGCTGGAGTGAAGAAATTACCCGTGAATTATTTATGCGAGGTAACTGCGTTGCCGTGTTGCTTTATGATCCAAAGCGGGATGAAGTGGTGTTAATTGAGCAGTTTCGTGCTGGCGCGATGTTAAATCCAGACAGAGCATGGTTGCTTGAAATTGTTGCTGGCGCAATTGAACAGGGAGAAACTGCAGAAGAAGTTGCTTACAGAGAATCTGTGGAAGAGGCGGGGTGTGAAATTGAAGAGTTAACGCTAATTAATGAATTTTATACCACGCCCGGTGGTGCGTCAGAACGTATTAGTTTGTTTTTAGGTATTGTGGATGCAAGTGAAGTGGGCGGGATTCATGGTTTGGATGATGAGCATGAAGATATTTTAGTGACTACCGCTAAATTTGATGAAGTCTATAAAATGGTAGAAGATGGTCGGATTGAATCAGGTATTCCTATTATTGCAATACAGTGGCTGTATATCAATCGAGATAAAGTAAGAAAAAAGTGGGAGCTTGGTTGATTTAAGGTCTGTAGCCTTGATGCAACGAAGTCTAATCAAGGATTGTATTTCGGGAAGTTATTCCTACGCGTTCCTTAAATCCCTTGATTACGCTCTGCTTCATCAAGGCTACTTTTCTTAATTATGAGGTTTTTGTTTTAAATTTGTAGCCTCTTTGTTCTATCTAAATTACGCCCTCCATTTTTTCAAAACAGACAATGGTAAACGAATGAACTGTAAGTAGGATATAATGGTCGGTTGATATACTTTGAGAGCATTTTAAAGTGGAAGTAACAGAATATATGACTAAACTCGGTCAGCAAGCTAGAAAAGCTGGGCGAGAAATGAGTAGAGCAGATTCAGGTAAAAAAAACCTGGCTTTACTAAAAATTGCTGATGTATTAGCAGAAAATAAAGAGGTATTGGTCGCTGAAAATCAAAAAGATTTAATCGCGGGTAAACAAAATGGTTTAGATTCAGCATTATTAGATCGACTTGAATTAAGTCTTGCTGGAATCGATGGAATGATTGAAGGCTTGCATCAGGTTGCTGCCCTTGCTGATCCTGTTGGTGAAATAACAGATCTAAGTTATAGGCCCAGTGGTATTCAAGTAGGGCAAATGCGAGTGCCTTTAGGGGTGATTGGGATTATTTATGAGTCTCGTCCCAATGTGACTATTGATGCTGCTGCACTTTGTTTAAAATCGGGTAATGCCTGTATTTTAAGAGGAGGGTCAGAAGCAATTAATTCTAATCAAGCTATTGCTAAATGTATTTCCCAAGGCTTACAGGCGGCTGGATTACCTGCTGAAGCGGTACAAGTTGTTGAAACAACGGATCGGGCTGCGGTCGGCGAGCTTATTACCATGGATAAATATGTTGATGTCATTGTTCCGCGTGGTGGTAAAGGCTTAATCGAAAGAGTAAGCAAACAGGCGACTATTTCAGTCATCAAGCATTTAGATGGTATTTGTCATGTGTATATTGATGGTCAAGCGGATGTAGAAAAAGCAGTTAATATAGCGGTTAATGCTAAAACACATCGTTATGGTGTGTGTAATGCAATGGAAACATTGTTAATTGCTGAAGCTGTAGCGGCTGAAGTATTACCTTTACTGGCTAGCCAGTATCTTGAAAAAGGGGTGGAGCTGAGAGGTTGTCTTAAAACTTGTTCACTTATTCCTGAATGTTCAAGAGCTACAGCAGCAGACTGGGATACTGAGTACCTAGCCCCTATTTTATCGATTAAAATTGTAGACAATATGGATGAAGCTATTGAACATATTCATTCGCATAGCTCTGGGCATACAGAAACCATAGTGACTGAAAATTACACTTTGGCTCGGCGGTTTTTACGTGAAGTGGATTCTAGTTCGGTGATGATTAACGCCTCTACTCGCTTTGCTGATGGTTTTGAGTATGGTTTAGGGGCTGAAATTGGTATCAGTACTGATAAACTGCATGCCCGAGGTCCTGTTGGTTTAAATGGCTTAACATCATTAAAGTATGTGGTGTTAGGTGATGGTCATATCAGAGCATAAAAGGCTTTGATGAAAATTCAATTGTTGTAAGAAAATAGCCCCTATTTATCAGGTTAATAATAAAGGTAGTATTTACTTTTAGACAATTATTGCTAATATTGTATTAAGACTTGCCTTGGTAAAGGCATATGAAAGAGAGAGAAATGCAAACAAAAGAAATATTAAAAATTGTAGAAGATGTTTTAGATGAACGAAAAGGGCAAAATATTACTGTTCTGGATGTTATAGGGAAAACAAGCGTAACTGATTATATGGTCGTCGTTACAGCAACTTCTGAACGACATGCAAAATCATTGGCTGAGTATGCTCTGGTGGAAGTTAAGGAAAGGGGTATTAAACCTTTAGGTATGGAAGGTCAGCAAGGCTCGGACTGGGTATTGTTAGACTTGGGAGATATTATTTTACATGTCATGACGGCACAAGCGCGTGAGTTTTATCAGTTAGAAAAATTATGGTCCGTTGATAGAACGGATAACTCCGAAGTTTTAGGGGAATAATTTAAGTAATAGATTGTTGAGCCGATAACTAATTTATGATGAATGGAGATTGTTGGTGAATAATTTAATAAGATTACTTTGGGTGCTGGCTAGCATGTCTTTAATGGCATGTTCAGCTCTCAGCATAAAGCCTGATGAGCCGGTTGTGCGAGCCGATAAAGTTTTAACAGCAAAAGGCTACAGTAGGCTCCAAAAAAATAGACATTTAACGCAAAATCAAAACCAGTTTGCACTTGAGCAAGCGGCCACTATAAATGCCTATAGACAACTTGCAAAACTTCTCTATCAAGAAAAATTAGCTGATAACTTATTGGTTGCTGATCAAGTCATAAAGGCAGAGCCTTTTAGAATCTACGTTGATTTGTTTTTAAGAGAAGCGACAATTACTGAGTCTAATCAATTTTTTGATCGAAAACAAATAGGACTTGCTCTCCGTTTAACCCCGCTGTTTTACCAGTGTATTTCTTCATCACTGGCTAAGGTATCACAATGTTTACGTGAAGATGATAAAATCCAGTTTACTCGAATTGGGTATCAAAATGCAGCTGTGTCCACGGTGAATTTAAGCTGTTACGATTGTTCATCACAATTAAGTATTTCTGGATTTTCTAAACAAGCAGATGCGGTAGATAGGGTACTGTTAGAAGCTGGATTTTATGATGTGGGTTGGCTCGGTAATATGGCTGCATCAGTATTAGCTCGATATTTTATTTTAACCAATGTAGCTTTTGAGTAGATACTTTGAAAATTGTAATGAAAGCCATGATTCAATTATTTGTTTTAAGTAGTTTATTATTTATTCAAAGTTGTGCGATGAATTCCACTTCTGAGCCTCAGGTTGAATCGACTTCACGAGTTATTACAGTGCAAGGACAGGCCGCTATTAATAAAGGTGCCAAATTGCTTGCCAGAAAACAGGCTTTTCGGTCGGCAATTCGAAATGCTTCGCGTGAGGCTGGAAGTCAGTATTCTTCAGAAGCCATTATAGGCAGCACAAAAGTCGTTGATGAGTGGATTGAGGGTGATGTCTATCATTTGCAGGTGTTGGCGGTATTATCAGAAGGGCAGACATGTAATTCTGCTTATCGTAAAAGAATAATAGCAACAGCTTTTCCTGGCGTAGTATCTGGTCAGATAAGTGCTAATGAAACTCAGGATTTATACAGTGGTATCCCGAGAGAAATAATGAATATTCTGATGGAAACAGGGCATTTTATAGGGAAAAATGAAACCCATACTGTGTTGTATTCTCGTCCTGATATGGCACCTGAGATTATTGATAGCATGGGGTATCAAGACTCTGTTATTGTGCAAATGGCTCAAGAGCAAGGCGCGCAGTTTGTGTTGTCTGGAGTGATAAGAGATTTTGAAGTTGAGTCAACTGAATATATCAGAGGGGCCGGTATTTTTTCTCAAGTAAAATCTATGATGCGTGATTTTGTTGCTAGAAGGGGACTGGCAATTGATGTTTATGTGCATGATGGTTTGACTGGTGCCTTATTATTTCAGCACCGTTATACTGATACGGTTATTGGCGATGTGTGGATACCTACTGGGTATGCCGTGGGTAGTGAACGATTTAAATCCACCCCTTCGGGTCATGCAATTTCTAAAATTATCCAGTTGGCAAGTAAAGATGTGGCCAAGCTATTTACTTGTTATCCATTTTCAACAACCGTTTTAAAAGTTGAAAATAATAAAGTGTTTATTGCCGCAGGCGCTCAGGATAAATTAAGGCAAGGAGATAGTCTGGTGGTTTATGCCGCTAAAGGAAGTGCAGCGATGCAGGCAAGTGAATTGGTAGGGGTTATTAATATACAGGATGTGCAGGCTGGCTTTTCGGTGGGTGAAATGGAGCTTACTTCTGATATAAGAAGAATTAAAGCGGGTGATTTGGTTAAGAGTTGGTAAAGGCTCTATTAGAAAATAGGGTTTCCTGCAGTAATGATTGCCTTTTCTGACATATGTTCAATAAAGCCAGTCCTAGTTTTTTATCTATAGAATGCTGTTAATTAGCTTATGAGTTATAATTGATTTTCTCATATTTAATCAAAAATATTGTATAACCCACAATTTACTATCATTAAATAAATGCATAAAAATTACCAAGAATTTACAAAGTTGAACTTGAAACTGGACATGTCCCGAGGTAAGCCATCGCCTGAACAACTTGATTTATCCCTGCCTTTGCTCAATGACGCAGGTATGCCTGAGCAGATTAAAAGTGGTGGAGTAGATTGTCGTAATTATGGTGTTCAACTTGGGTTACCAGAAGTGCGTGAGTTTTTTGCCCCATTACTTGAAGTTCCAACGGAGCAGGTGGTGGTTGATGGAAGTTCAAGCTTGGCATTAATGCATGATGTTATTGTCTTTGCGCTACTTTATGGCACGCCGAGCGGTTCTCCTTGGAGAGGTGATAAATCAATTTCTTTTTTATGTCCTGTTCCTGGTTATGATCGACATTTCTCAATTTTAAAGGCATTTGGGATTAATATGATCAACGTGCCTTTACTTGAAGATGGTCCAGATATGGATATCGTAGAGTCACTGGTTCGTGACGATGCTTCGATTAAAGGTATGTGGTGTGTGCCAAAATATAGTAACCCAACAGGTACAGTGTATTCAGCAGAAGTCATTAAGCGACTAGCAGCAATGGATGCGGCGGCGGATTTTAGACTTTTTTGGGATGATGCTTATCGATTTCATCATTTAACAGATGAACGCATCACTATAGAAAATATAATTGATACTTGTCAAAAAGCAGGGAATCCTGATCGTGCTATCGTTTTTGCTTCGACTTCCAAGATGACTTTCGCGGGTTCAGGGCTTGCTATGCTTGCATCGTCACCCGCAAATATTGATTGGTGGCAAAAATGTGTGTCTGTTAGAACGATTGGACCTGATAAGCTTAATCAGGCTCGTCATCTTCACTTTTTTAAAGATATGGTCAGCGTTGAAAGTCTTATGGATCAACACCGATTAATTCTTAAACCAAAATTTGATATTGTTGATTCTGTGTTTGAGGAATATCTTGGTGAAATAGATAATGTTAGTTGGAGTAAACCTTTAGGAGGGTATTTTATTGATTTAATCACACCTCCAGGCTTAGCAAAACGTACGATAGAACTTGCAAAGAATGCTGGAATAATTCTTACGCCAGCAGGCGCTACTTTTCCTTATGGTATAGATCCAGAAGATAAACATATACGGATTGCACCTTCTTTTCCTAGTCTTGAAGAGATAAAGTTGGCCGCAGAAGGTATATCATTAGCCTTGATACATGCGATAGCTGAATAAATAACGGTACGGCCATGATTTTATGGCCTTCCACATCCTTTCCAGCTCCCTTAGTTTTCCTTAAGTCAATATTCAGCGTGTTTTTATACTCCAAGTGACGATAGCGTCCCAAGATAAAGAATTAGCTGAGTATTACTTAACAAAGAAGTTAATTATTTTGACAGCTTGATAATGGTTTGTAGGAGCGTCCGCCCTCGGCGCGAATAATATAATGCTCTTGTCTCTAATAAATCGCGCCGGGGGCGAACGCTCCTACAATAGTTCTAGCGTGTTAAATATCAATGTAATAAAGCAGTGAAAAAAAAATTTAAACTTCAAAGTCGATATAAACCAGCAGGGGATCAGCCAACAGCTATCAAACAATTGATAGAAGGCCTGAACGATGGTGAAGTGCATCAATCATTATTGGGGGTAACAGGGTCAGGTAAGACATTTACCATTGCCAATGTCATTATGGAGACTCAGCGCCCCGCGATGATTATGGCGCCAAATAAAACCTTGGCAGCTCAGTTGTATGGGGAAATGAAAGAGTTTTTTCCTGAAAATAGCGTGGAATACTTTGTTTCTTATTACGATTATTATCAACCAGAAGCCTATGTGCCTGCCTCGGATACTTTTATCGATAAAGATGCTTCATTAAATGAGCATATCGAGCAGATGCGTCTATCTGCAACGAAAGCATTGCTAGAACGAAAAGATACCATTGTAGTCGCTACAGTATCCGCTATTTATGGTTTGGGGGAGCCTGAATCATACTTTCAAATGGTTTTGCACCTTGTGCGTGGCGATATAATCAAACAAAGGGATTTATTGCGTCGATTAGCTGAAATGCAATACAGCCGAAATGATCTTGACCTTAAGCGTGCGACTTATCGAGTCAGGGGCGATGTGATAGATGTATTTCCCGCTGAATCGGACGAACAAGCCTTAAGAATTGAATTATTTGATGATGAAATTGAAAGGTTGTCTTTATTCGATCCTTTGACAGGTGAGGTTACTCAGCGGTTAGCACGGTTTACCCTTTATCCAAAAACACATTATGTTACTCCAAGAGAAAAGTTAACCGCCGCAACTGAAGAGATAAAGGTTGAGTTGGTTGAAAGGCTGAAGCAATTAAGGTCAAATAATAAATTGGTTGAAGCGCAACGGCTAGAGCAAAGAACATTATTTGATTTGGAAATGATAAAGGAAGTCGGTTATTGCTCAGGAATAGAAAACTATTCTCGTTATCTATCCGCTAGAGAAGATGGTGAATCACCTCCTACTATGTTCGATTATTTGCCCGATGATGCCTTACTGATTATTGATGAAAGTCATGTAACTATTCCGCAAATTGGAGCAATGTATAAAGGTGATCGGTCTAGGAAGGAAACTTTGGTTGAATACGGTTTTAGATTGCCTTCTGCACTAGATAATAGGCCGTTAAGATTTGATGAATTTGAATTAAAATCAGCTCAAAGAATTTATGTGTCAGCCACGCCTGGCAAGTATGAAAAAGAGCATGTTAGTGAGTTTGTTGAACAGCTTGTACGCCCCACAGGTTTGTTAGATCCTATTATAGAAGTGCGTCCAGCAAGCAGTCAGGTTGATGATTTGTTATCAGAGATTCGTCAGCGTGAGAAATTAAAACAACGCGTATTGGTTACCACTTTAACCAAAAGAATGTCAGAAGATTTGACGGATTATTTGATGGAGCATGGCGTAAAAGTACGTTATTTGCATTCAGATATTGATACCGTAGAGCGAGTAGAAATTATTCGTGATTTACGTTTGGGTCAATTTGATGTGCTGGTAGGAATCAACTTGTTAAGAGAGGGCTTGGATATTCCTGAAGTATCATTGGTCGCCATTTTAGACGCTGATAAAGAAGGTTTTTTACGATCAGTTGTTTCGCTGGTGCAAACGATAGGAAGGGCTGCGAGAAATGTAAATGGGCGGGCGATACTTTATGGCGATAGAGTAACCAAGTCTATGCGACAAGCAATTGATGAAACCGAGCGTCGTCGCGAAAAACAGCATGAGTTTAATCAGAAGCATGGAATTACACCTAAAACAGTGTATAAGTCGGTGACTGATATTATGGAATTAGCGACCCCTGGTTCAGGGTTAGCTATCAATAATGTTAAAACTAAAATAGCAGAGTCTGTAGCAGAATATAAAGTCATGACACCAAAGCAAGCAGCGAAAAAATTAAAACAGTTAGAAAATAAAATGTATCGGCATGCTAAAGATTTGGAATTTGAAGCAGCAGCAGCGATGAGAGATGAGATTAAATTATTGCAAGCGGAAATGATGGTTTGATAAGGAGGAAGGTGTTATGTTCCAAAGGCCTTTTTCGTCAATTGCAAGTCTTTTTTTATTTGTTTTCAATATTTTCAAATACTCGCTGTCTCTATCGCTGGCAGCCTATTTTGTAAAATGCGAAGAAATGCGTGTTAGGAGCTTTAGAATGCCAGTTTGCTGGATGTTTCTTTGCATGCTTATGTTTTAATGGGA
>CAZMQH010000048.1:0-12508 GCA_964568245.1 uncultured Methylomarinum sp. | reverse complement strand
TTAAAAATTCATAGTAATAATAACATTTAGGGACTTGCAAGTAATGAATATACCCATATTGCGTAGGATTTTTGTTTCTGCTTGGATTATCTCAAGAGGCGCATAGTTATTCTATGCAACGATTGAGAGAATTCAAGCAGGAGCAAAAAGACAAGCAAGGTGGGTATATTCATTGCTTGTAAGTTCCTTAGCAAGCCATCGGTGTTTTCAAGATAGTTTTCGCCTAATTATTTTAACCGCTGATTCTTTAAATTCTGGTGTATAGCTGATGGTAGGTCGAATTTGTAGAAACCCTGTATAATTTTATTTCATGACCTGTTATCAAGAAGTAAGTTACCCAAAGTGCAACAGTATAAAAACCCCAAAATCTGGGACGAATGGTGACGGAAAACAACGTTATTATTGCCGTAACCCAGAGTGTAAAACGAAAACAGTGATGTTGAATTAATCTGTGAAGAATTAGCGCGCCATCCGTCGCTAGGAGGCTGTCCGAGAATAGAAAACCTGCTACGGAAAAAGCCCTTTTGGCCATTTTTTCCGTTCATTTTCGTTAAATAGCACAACTATTCGCCTCAAATGAACAAAAAAACTGACTCAAAAGGGCTTTCCCTCGCGACGGTTTCTATTCTCGGACAGCCTCCTAGTAAGTCTTTTTTTAATATTCTTTTTCTCTATAACTTTAAAAACAAACAGGATAATGTAAAAAAATAATCTGTTTTAACCTCTCTTCACCCAAACCCTCTCCAGCAAGAGAGGGCTTAAGAGCCTATGTAATATAGGCTGAGTAATGACAAACACACAACATAAACCTATGTTACTAAGGAACGTGTATGGAATAACTTCCCGAAATTATAACGCAGGATTTTTACTTCAGGCTGGATGATCTCATGAGGCGCATAGTTATTCTATGCAACGAATGAGATCATCCAGCCTGAAGTAAAAAGACCCGTTAGAAATCGGGAAGTTGTTTCATGTACGTTCCTAACGTGTGGGATTAAAACTTTACACTCACTTTTAATCCCCCCTTTTCAATCTATTTTATTACTTAACATGCCTTATATCTGCCCTATTTGCCAATCACCTTTGATCCAACATATTCCTTCTAAAGGTTATTATTGCGAAAATAAACATCATTTTGATATGGCAAAAGAAGGCTATTTAAACCTACTGCCTGTCCAGCATAAAAAATCTAAAGAACCTGGTGATAGTAGAGCTATGATGCGCTCTCGCCGCAACTTTTTGGAAGCAGAATATTATCTCCCCATGGCAAAAGCAATTGCTGCGCTGATAGATAAAAATAGAACCGAAAATTCAGCCATGCATATTCTAGATATGGGCTGTGGTGAGGGCTATTACAGTAGACAAATTGAAAACCATTGCCATGAAAGTTCAGAACTGGATTTACATGGTATCGATATAGCCAAAAATGCAATTTTTGCAGCCGCTAAAAAACAAGATAATGCACGGTTTATTGTGGCCAGTAACAAACGACTACCTTATTCTGATAATTATTTTGATTTAATTCTTAGAGTTTACGCGCCATCAAATGATCAAGAAGTTATTCGTATTTTAAAACCAGAAGGCTTATTACTCACAGTAACACCAGGCCCTAGGCACTTATGGCAAATAAAAGAGTTTATCTATAAAAAAGTAAATGAACATGATATTACAGTCGAATTACCTGAGGGTTTCGAGAAAGTTGAAAGCCAACGACTAAGTTATACAATCCAGCCAGATCAATCTAATAGGCTGGCATTATTACAAATGACCCCTTTTGCATGGCGAGCAAAATCTGAAATGCTCAATAATATCCAAAGGGCTAAGGGGTTAGAAATTGAAACAGATTTTATTTTAACGCTAGCTAAAATGAAAAAACCTGACAATTAACAATCCATAGGTTGATAATTGAAAACATAGGTTTTATCCCCCTCTTTGCTAAAGAAGGGGGGGGACAATGCCATTAACTTAATGGCAGGACTCTACCGACTCTTGCACATAATGGTATGAAATTTTTAATGCAGCAATAATACTTTGTTTTCTAATTTTATTTCTATCACCTATAAAGAGATACTTTTTACACATTATCTTCTGATCACCCCCTCCCAAAGCAATATAAACAGTTCCAACCGGTTTCTCATCTGAGCCACCACTAGGCCCAGCAATACCTGTTATTGAAACCACGACATCAGCATGACTATTTTCTAAAGCCCCCTCCACCATTTGCCTAGCCACTTGTTCACTTACCGCTCCATATTGATCTAAAGCAGACTGTTTTACCTGTAACATTTGTACTTTAGCCAAATTACTATAAGTTACAAAGCCTCGATCAAACCACTCTGCACTTCCTGAGATTTCAGTAATAGCTTGAGCAATACCTCCCCCTGTACACGATTCAGCTGTGGCAATCATTAATCCCTTTTCTTTTAATGTTTGCCCTAATAACGCAGCTAGCTCAGTAATTTGTTTATCTAACATTTATTAAACCTTTTATTTGGTAGAATGTGCCATGCCTATTAAAAAGAATACAAGCCCCCACACTCCCATGATGCAGCAATACTTACGCATCAAATCTCAACATCCCGATACTTTGGTTTTTTACCGAATGGGGGATTTTTATGAATTATTTTTTGATGATGCCAGAAAAGCCTCTGAACTGCTAGATATAACATTAACAAGTCGTGGAAAATCAAATGGTGAACCTATCCCTATGGCTGGACTTCCCCATCACGCTGCTGAAGGCTATGTTGCTCGATTAATAAAAAAAGGGGAATCCGTCGTCTTCTGTGAACAAGTGGGAGACCCTGCAACCAGTAAAGGCCCAGTTGAACGCAAAGTAATGCGAACCATTACTCCTGGAACCGTGACTGATGAAGCCTTTTTAGAAGATCGTAAAGATAATTTTTTAGTGGCTATTAGCCTCTCAGCTGAGAACTATGGTATTGCTTGCTTGGATTTAAGCAGTGGAAGCTTTGTTTTACAGGAAGTTAAATCCGAAGATCAATTACTCAGTGAAATTGAACGCTTAAATCCAGCAGAGTTACTGTTTAGTGAAGACCTTTTACTCCCCAACTCATTTAAGCAACGTCATGGTTTATGTAGAAGACCGCCTTGGCATTTTGAACTCGATAGTGCAACTCAACTGATTTTAAAACAATTTAAAACGCATGATTTAGGGGGGTTCGGTTGTGAGCATCTAACCGTAGCAATCTGTGCGGCGGGCTGTTTATTACAATATGTAAAAGAGACGCAGCAAAGTGCCCTTCCCCATATACAAGGAATTTCAGTTGAACACTGCGATGATAGTATTGCCCTTGATGCTTCCAGTCGTAAAAATTTAGAATTAGACTCCCACCCCAGCGGCCAGCTAAAATACACTTTATTTGGTGTATTAGATAAATCATCAACGGCTATGGGTAGCCGATGTCTAAGGCGCTGGATTAACCGTCCGCTACGTTCTCATCTTATTTTAAAAGGCCGGTATGCCTGCATCAGCAGCTTTTTAAAAGATCATTTATATGAAGAAATCCAGCAAAATTTACGTCAAGTTGGGGATATTGAGCGAATTAGCTCGCGTATTGCCTTAAAATCAGCTCGTCCCCGTGACTTAATTGTACTCAGAAACACCTTGGCTGTTTTACCCACTTTACAATCTCAACTGGCTGATACAGATAACCCTCATATTGAATCACTTAAACAGCAGATTGCCGAACAACCTAAGTTACTCTTGATATTACAGAAAGCAATTATTGAAAATCCACCCGTTTTAATTCGAGATGGTGGTGTTATTGCATCTGGATACAACCAAGAATTAGATGATTTACGAAACCTCAGTCAAAATGCTGATCAATTTTTGATCGATATGGAAAATCGTGAAAAAGCAGCCACAGGCATTAGCAACCTAAAAGTAAACTATAACCGGGTTCATGGTTTTTATATTGAAGTTTCCCGCTTGCAGACTGATAAAGTCCCTGCTCATTACACTCGTAAACAAACCTTAAAAAGTGTTGAACGCTATATTACTGAAGACCTTAAAGCATTTGAAGATAAAGTACTGAGTGCACGAGAAAAATCATTATCTTTTGAAAAATCACTTTACGAAGACTTATTATTACAGATGACTGAATCTTTAACGCAGATACAGCGTTGTGCTTCTGCTTTAGCGGAATTGGATGTTTTAATCACCTTTGCTGAACGTGCCGATACACTCAATTTATCTCTACCTATATTAACTGAAAAAACAGGTCTTGAAATTGAAGGCGGACGACATTTAGTGGTTGAGCAAGTTTCAGACATCCCTTTTGTTGCTAACGATGTTAGCTTTAACAATCAACGAAAAATGCTGATTATTACTGGCCCCAATATGGGGGGGAAATCGACTTATATGCGACAAACAGCACTGATTACCTTAATGCTACATATCGGCTGTTTCGTTCCTGCTAAATCGGTTACTTGCGGCCCGATAGACAAAATATTTACCCGAATTGGTGCTTCTGATGATTTAGCCAGCGGACGCTCAACTTTTATGGTTGAAATGTCAGAAACTGCCAATATTTTACATAATGCTACCGCTAACAGTTTAATATTAATGGATGAAATTGGTCGAGGAACCAGTACTTTCGATGGTCTCTCATTAGCTTGGGCATGCGCCGTCCATTTAGCTAAGAAAACCAAAGCTTTTACTTTATTTGCCACCCATTATTTTGAATTAACTTCTTTACCTGAAGAACACAAAAACATTCAAAATGTACATTTAGATGCTATGGAGCATGGTGATAAAATTGTCTTTTTACATTCAGTAAAAGACGGCCCTGCTAGCCAAAGTTATGGTTTACAAGTTGCTTCATTAGCGGGAGTTCCACAGTCAGTCATTGATAACGCAAAAGCCAAATTACAGTCATTAGAAGATACCGCTTATATAGAGCAACAACATGATGCAGGAAGCAATCAATTAGATTTATTTTCCACCAAAGAATGTCACCCTGCTGTTTGTCTATTAGAAGAAATTTCACCTGATAATTTAAGCCCTAGAGAGGCGCTTGATATGCTTTATAAACTAAAAGGGTTTGTTTAATATGACTTTTCAATTACACCCTCGCCTGCAACAAGATAGCATTGCAATGGGCGAATTCAATTTATCTGAATTACGCCTAATCAATGATAGCCAATACCCTTGGTTTATATTAATTCCTAAACGCTCTGATATTAGCGAAATTTTTCAGTTAACAGAAACCGACCAGCAACAGCTACAACAAGAATCTAATTTGCTGGCGAAAACTTTAGCAGATATTTTTAAAGCGGATAAAATGAATACTGCCGCCATAGGTAACATGGTTCCTCAACTTCATATTCACCATATTGTACGATATAAAAATGATATTGCCTGGCCTGCCCCCGTTTGGGGAAAGTTTGATGCTGTACCTTATACCTCAAATCAACTTGAGAAAATAAAGCACAAAATTAGAACTCGACTTAAAGATGCCTTGGAAACGTGTATGGAATAATTTCGGCAAGTTATTCCATACACGTTTCCAAGGCAAGTAGGTTTACTCCTCCCCTTTGTATAAGAAGGTTTTATGATTTCACCCTACCAAGTAGTCTATTTACTTTTACTGCTTTCAAGCACAATAACTAAAGCAGAACCATCACCATTATTAACATTGCAATCCGCGATAGATATTGCCATTAAAGACAACCCAAGTCTAGCGCAAATGAAGGCGCGAGCTGAAGCAATGGCCACGATTCCTTCACAAGTAGGGTCATTACCTGATCCCGTTATCAGCTTTAATGCTTTAAACCTACCTGTGGATACTTTTGATACCGCCCAAGAAAACATGACCCAATTACAAGGCGGTATTTCTCAACAAATCCCTTTTTTTGGTAAATTAGCTTTACGCGAACAAACAGCAAGTCATCAGGCACAAGCAGCAACACATAATGTAACAGAGGCACGCCATCGACTATTACGAGATGTAAAACAATCATGGTGGTCATTGTTTTACTTTAACAAAGCTCTCGATATAGCTCTCAGCAACCAAAACCTGCTACGCCAGTTCATTAAAATAGCCCAGACTAAATATGAAGTGGGCGAAGGATTACAACAAGATGTTTTATTAGCTCAGCTAGAATTATCTAAATTATTAGATACTGAAATTCAATTGACCGGTGCTATAGAAAAAACCAAAGCTCAATTAAATACACTTCTTAATAATCCTGCAAATTTCAAACTGTCCATTCCCACACAAAGCAAAGAAAATTTACCTACTTTACTCACTGAAGAAAAGTTATTTTCACTTGCTGAAAACTATCGAGCTTTATTAGCCTCAAAACAACAGTCCATTCATGCGGCTCAATCTCGTCTTGATCTAGCTAAAAAAGGTTTTTTTCCTGATTTTAAAATTGGGGCTTATTATGGAGGTCGTAACGATTCTATTTCAGGTAAAGAACGTGCTGATTTTTTAAGTTTAAAATTAAGCATGAATATCCCTATCTTTGCCAAAAACAAACAACAAAAAGCTATAGACCAGCGAAGTAATGAGCTTATTCAACAACATTATGCTTTACAAGATCAATGGAATAAAGTCCGCTCTGAAATTTCTATCGCTTATAGTGAGTTTCATCAAACTAAAAATCAGGTTGTCTTGTATAAAAGTGGCATTATTCCCCAAGCCAGACAAACAGTTGCCTCTATGCTGGCAGGCTATCAAGTAAACAAAGTGGATTTTTTGAACCTTGTCCGTAGCCAAGTGACTCTATATAACTATGAAACCCAGTATTGGAAAGTATTAAGCAAAGCTAATCAAGCATTGGCACAATTAATAGCCGTCATTGGCAAGGAAGAAATCTATGAATAAACCTATATGGATTGTTGCTCTATTTATGTTATCCATTGGGTTATTAGGTGGGTATTGGTTAGCTGGTTTTAGGCAATCAGATATACCTCTCCCGCCCAAAACTGCTGAGAAAACAATCCTATTTTATCGAAACCCGATGAACCCTAGCATTACCTCGTCTGTTGCTACTAAAGATTCCATGGGAATGGATTATATTCCTGTTTATGCCCAACAAAAGGATAATAATTCACCTGCTGGAACCGTTCAGATTGATGGTGTTACCGTACAAAACATAGCAGTTCGCACAGCAATAGCCGTTAACACCACCCTTTCTCATAAAGTACGTGCTGTAGGCAGAGTGACTTATGATGAAGAAAAAATGGTGCATTTGCACCCCAAAACTGAAGGCTGGATCGAAAAACTAACGATTAATAAAACGGGTCAATGGGTAAAGAAAAATACCGACTTATTAAGTATTTATTCCCCGCAATTAGTTGCCAGTCAGCAAGAATACTTACTGGCATTAAATAACCTGAAGGCTTTAAAAAACAGCCCCATTAAAGATATTCGAATAGGTGCAGAAGCATTAGTTAAAAGCTCGCGTGAACGCTTAAAGTTATTAGATGTTCCTTATCACCAATTACATGATCTGGATCATGGTCATAAGATAAAGAAAAGCCTGCATATCCATGCGCCAGCCGATGGTATTGTGATGAAAATTGGTGCACGCGAAGGCCAGTTTGTTACACCTGAAACTGAAATATACATGATTGCCGATTTACGTACTGTTTGGGTCTATGCCTTTATCTATGAGTATGAATTACCTTGGGTTAAACAAGGTGACTTGGTTGAAATGGAATTGGCGGGTATTCCCGGAAAAATATTTAAAGGCCATTTAGCTTTTATTTACCCTTACGCAGAAGCCAAAACCAGAACCATTAAGGTACGTTTGATTTTTGATAACCCCGATTTATTGTTAAAACCCGAAATGTTTGCTGAAGTAACCATTCATGCAGGCAAACAATTCAATGCAGTGGTTATTCCATTAGAAGCCGTGATTCGTTCTGGCACACGTAATCAGGTTTTTATCGTTAGAGCACCTGGTAAATTTGAACCCCGTTTAGTGACATTAGGGGTCACAGTCGATGGTAAAGTTGCGGTATTAAAAGGGATTAAAGTAGGGGAAGAAGTGGTTACTTCATCACAATTTTTGATAGATTCAGAATCAAAACTACAGGAAGCAACGGCTAAAATGTTGCAAATCACTGATCGAAAAGAACGAGGGATTGAACAACCAGTTGCAATGGATAAAATGAATCATTCAGGCATGCAACATGATTAATTCGATTATTGAAAGCTCGATTAAAAATCGTATTTTAGTCTTAATTATGGCTCTGTTATTAGGTTTAGGAGGACTATGGTCCTTTAAAAACATGCCCTTAGATGCTATTCCCGATTTATCGGACGTACAAGTCATTGTTTTTACCAAGTATCCTGGGCAAGCGCCACAAGTCGTTGAAGACCAAGTAACCTACCCACTCACCACCGCTATGCTGGGGATTCCTCGTTCTAAAACTGTTCGAGGCTATTCCTTCTTTGGTTTGTCTTTTGTGTATATTATTTTTGAAGATGGTACTGATCTTTATTGGGCTAGATCGCGAGTACTCGAATCATTAAATTATGTCAGTGGAAATTTACCCCAAGGCATCACCCCGACACTTGGACCTGATGCGACAGGTGTCGGCTGGATTTATGAATATGCTCTAGTTGATAAAACAGGGCAACATGATTTATCCCAGCTGCGTTCCTTACAAGACTGGTATTTGCGTTACCCCTTACAAACAGTGAAGGGTGTATCAGAAGTGGCCTCTATTGGCGGCTTTGTAAAACAGTATCAAATTGAAGTTGATCCCAATGTACTACAAGCTTATGGTATCCCTCTTTCTAAAGTTAAACTGGCTATCACCCGTTCTAATAATGCTGTCGGGGGCCGTTTAATAGAAATGGCCGAAACTGAATATATGGTGCGCGGTTTAGGTTATATACAATCAGTTGATGACTTAAATGTTATTCCTGTCGGTGTTGATAGCAACGGAACACCTATACGATTACAGGATGTTGCCCATGTCCATATTGGTCCTGAATTACGCCGAGGTCTTGCCGAATTAGACGGTGATGGCGAAGTGGTTGGGGGTATTATTATTATGCGTTTTGGGGGGAATGCCCAAGCCACTATTCATGCGGTTAAAGCTAAACTGGAAGAACTTAAACGAGGCTTACCCGCTGGGGTAGAAATTATTCCAGTGTATGACCGCAGTCATCTTATTGCTCGCGCTGTTACAACCTTAAATACCGCTCTAGTACAAGAACTGGTTATTGTTAGTATTGTTGTTGGTCTTTTTCTGTTGCATTTACGCTCATCTTTAGTCATCGTTATCAGCCTTCCTTTAGGCATTTTAATGGCCTTTATTGTTATGCGCTTCCAAGGTTTAAATGCCAATATTATGTCACTAGGTGGTATAGCCATAGCCATAGGCGATATGGTGGATGGTGCTATTGTAATGGTAGAAAATGCTCACAAACATTTAGCCGAAGCACGTAAAAAGAAACAAAAGGATCTAACTAAAGAGGAGCGCTGGCAAGCGATAAGTACAGCATCTCATGAAGTTGGGCCTGCCCTCTTTTTCTCACTTTTAATCATTACTGTTTCCTTTATTCCTATTTTTACCATGCAAGCACAGGAAGGTCGGTTATTTAGCCCTTTAGCTTTCACCAAGTCTTATGCAATGGCGGCGGCGGCCATTTTAACCGTCACCCTTATTCCCGTATTAATGGGCTATTTTATTCGTGGCAATATTATTCCCGAACACAAAAACCCAAGCAATCGTGTACTACATTTTCTACACACCCCTGTATTAAAACTTGCGATGCGTTTTCGTAGTGTTACTTTATTAATTTCCCTATTACTGCTTGCATCAACCTATTATCCTCTATCAAAAATTGGGAGCGAATTTATGCCACCACTTGATGAAGGGGATATTTTATATATGCCCACCACTTTCCCAGGAATTTCCATTACTAAAGCGAGGGAGTTATTACAGCAAACAGATAAAATTTTAAAAACATTTCCAGAAGTCGAACATGTCTTTGGTAAAGTGGGCAGAGCTGAATCAGCCACAGATGCCGCGCCGCTCTCTATGATAGAAACCACCATCAGTCTAAAACCTAAAGCTCAATGGCCAAATCCAGATAAAACTACCCAACAATTAATGAATGAAATGGATAAAGCCATCCAGTTTCCTGGGCTGGCAAATGCTTGGACCATGCCGATAAAAACCCGCCTTGATATGTTATCTACAGGGATTAAAACCCCGATTGGGATTAAAGTATCTGGCCCTGATTTAAATGTACTACAAGATATTTCCCAACAAATTGAATTAGCGATAAAAACTTTACCAGAAACCTTATCCGCTTTTGGCGATAGAGCCGTGGGTGGTTATTATCTGGATTTTGATATTAATCGCGTTGCCGCCGCACGTTATGGTTTAACGGTTGGCGATGTGCAAGATGTCATTGAAAGTGCTATTGGTGGGATGAATATCACCGAAACGGTAGAAGGCTTAGAACGTTACCCTGTTAATCTACGCTATCCCCGTGAACTCCGAGATAACTTAGAAAGCTTAAAGCGGGTATTAATTCCAACCCCAACAGGTAGCCAAATCCCCTTAACGTTAGTTTCCGAATTAAACTTAACACGCGGCCCCCCAGTAATTAAAAGTGAAAATGCTAGGCCTAACGCATGGATTTATGTTGATATTAGTACCTCAGATATTGGTGGTTTTGTAGCCAAAGCTAAAACAGTAGTAGCCGAAAAAATCAGACTTCCCACTGGGTATACACTGATCTGGTCAGGCCAATTTGAATATATGGAACGTGCGTTCAACCGACTTAAAATTGTAGTCCCCATTACCTTGCTAACGATCTTATTTTTACTCTATTTAACTTTTAATAATATCAGTGAACCTTTAATTATTATGCTTACAGTTCCTTTCGGGCTGATCGGAGGGATTTGGCTGGTCTATTTCTATGGCTTTAATTTATCGATTGCCGTCTATGTAGGTTTTATTGCTTTAGCAGGCACGGCAGCAGAAACTGGGGTCATGGTGTTAAATTTTATTGATATAGAGCTGGCTAAATTACGCCAACAAAAAAACCGACCATTAACCGCTATAGAGATTAGTGATGCCGTCAGTACTGCCACAGCCTTAAGAGTTCGACCTGTTGCCATTACCGCTATATCAACCATGGTAGGGTTAATCCCTATTATGCTAAGTACAGGAACAGGAGCTGATGTAACACAACGCATTGCCGCCCCTGTTTTGGGAGGAATGTTTACGGTGTTGTTATTAAGTTTACTGGTGTTTCCGGTTATCTATAGTTTAGTTTTACAATTTCAGGAGCAGCAAAAAAACCCATAAAAAAAGGGCGAGTCATAAACGAATCGCCCTTTTTTAAACTACCTTTTAAGAATTTTCTTAGAAATGTGCCCCCGCTTGTAGCCAGAAGTTTTGAGTATCTAGTTTACCACTCGCTGTATCAGCATCAAAATATGCATACTTTGCAAGTAAAGAATAATGTTTACCAAACTTCTTAACAACTAAGAAATCCCACTCTTTACCGTAATCCATGCTACCAGTATCATCTGCGAAATCATGGTATACACCCATTAATTTAACGCCTTGAACTTTAGTTGAAATTAATGCATAGACATCCCGTAATCCATCATCTGGTGTAGTAAGGAACTGATCAGACCAACCATTAAATGCATGTCCAGTTGCTAAAGGTGTTTGAAATACTTGTCCATTACCCGTACCGCCCAAATGCTCCATACCTGCTTTAACAGTTACACCATAAACACTTGCTCCACCAATCACATGAAAGTAATCAACTTCATATTCGTTGGGGTTTTGCTCGTAATCTTGTTGCAAAGCATATTCAAATCTATATAAAGCCTTAATATCTTCATTGATTTGTTTCCCACCATCAAAGCTAAAGCCAAATGTTTGGTTAGATTTATTATGGTTTTCATTATTATCAATTAAATAGGTATATCCGACTAATTTACCAAAACCTTTAACATCATAAGCAATGTTTACAAAAGGTGTTTGCATCGCTTGTACATAAGAATGGATAGTTTGCGCTTGGTTAATATAACCGACTTTAACTGTTGTATTTGGCAGTGATTTGTTTGTTACCAATACAGCATCATAGGTCATTTCTAATTGACGCCAGCCAACATTTCCAATGAAACGATCATCATCAAGCTTGATACGTTGACGACCTACTTTAATTTCTGTATCAGCAAGACCTTTATAAGTTAACCAAAATTGATTTAATTCATGCTCTTGTGGTTCAACAATGACTTCATACTCGCTTTTTCCATTTCTAGTACTATTATAAGTATTAGCACCAACATCCTGATTCATTTCATATTCAGCATAAGCTTGTAAACCATGAAACTCAGGTGTTAAGTAACCTAAACGAATACGAACGGTTGAAGCATCCCCTTTATCTACTCCAACCGCTTTGCTGTCATCTTGCTCATAACGATAGCGCATATCAAATTTAATTTGACCGTATTTAGCATCATCCTGACCAAATTTAAGTGCATTTTCAAT